>QJVU01000106.1 GCA_003235605.1 Planctomycetota bacterium
TGCTCAAGCCCCAGGCGAATCGGACGTAGATGCTGTAGTTCAGCACCATGTTGTCGTTGTCGAACCAGTCGTTGGACTGCATCTTGTCACGCCACCTGATCTGCGGGCCGTCGTCCGCGTCGGTGAGCACCGCCCAGTTCGTGGTGGTGTTGTTCCAGTAGGTCAGCGCGACAGCCTTCTTCTTGAGGCCGCCGATGCGGTTGACCACGTTGATGGCGTTGAACTCGCCAGCCGCAGGCTCGCGGGGGCTGCCCAGGACCTGGTCCCACACCGCCCACTGCTCGGTCGGGCAGAGTACACACTCCGGCTCGTACATCTCGTCGATGCCGTCGTGGGACGCCGTCTTACGCATCTGGCTGGTGAGCGCGATGAGGGCGCCCGTCGATGGGCTCTGGGGGGTGGCCATCTCGTTCGAGAAGGTCCCTCCGCCCGGCAGGGGCTGAGCCGTGCTGAACAGCTCCACGCCGTCCCCGTAGGGGTACGAGGTGTTAAACCCGCGCACCAACATCTGCTGGGTGTCGACCTCGATGGTCTTGATGCAGGCGCGCTTGAGGCGCTTGGCCGGCTTGAGGACCTGGTCGTACTTCACGTCCCTCATCACCTCGCGCGAGTAGATGAGCTTGCCCGCGAACGGGGTGGGCGTGTAGCGGAACAGCGAGCCCTGACCGGTCTGTCCGACCGCGATGCTCTGCATCTCGGGCTTCTCCGAGAGTAGGCCCATGCCGAACACCTCGAGATCGTCCTCGTAGGAGTCCTCCATGGTGCGCTCCGTCATCCACATGCGGAGCTGCATCTTGGCCTCTAGGCCGTCCGTGTCGTCGTCCACGATCTCACTCAAGGTGTCCTTGAGCGTATCGGGGTACAGTGCGGTAACTCCAACTCCAACTGCCATCAGTCAGTCTCCTTCAAGGGCCTTAGATGGCCGTCACGTTGGTTGCCGGGCTGCCAGCCTCGGTCGAGTCATTGACCTGCACCAGCAGGGTCACGTTTGCGCCAGACAGGTCCATGCCCACCCGGGGTTCCCAGCCCAGGATGCGCCATTCCAGGCCAGCGGTGGTGTTGTGCAGCGAGATGTCCAGGTACGGGTCCGCGTACCGGGTGCCCGCGTAGGTGCCACCAGGGACGACGTGGGGGGCGTTCTCGCCGATGAGCAGGCGGTAGGCCGCGGCTGTGGTCGCCGTGGTGTTGTCGTCTGCGTCGATCTTCCAGATGGCCTCCTTGGCCCGAGCGCACAGGACCCTGATTCGGTCCTGCTCGTTCGTCCACGCCGTGGCGTTCGGTAGCCTATCGCTGGTGATAATCTGGCCAGTCGTTGCATCCTTGTACTTGAAGCCCATGGCGATCCACTCGACACGCTCTGTCGTCAGCGCCAGGGACACTGTGCCCGTGCTCACCGCCTTCAGCGGGTCACCGATGCGCAGGGAGACGTTCGTGGACGTGTCGTCCTCGGAGTCGTATGCCGTTGCGACGACCTGCTCGTAGATCGTCGGCATGTGGTTGCCGTTCAGGCTCCTATGGAACCGGAATCCGTAGGTGTGCGCGTTGTCTGCCATGAATGAATCCTCAGCCGGCGCTCCCGGCGATGGTCTCGTTGATGTTGCTGTCCACCAGCTGGACCCCGTGGCCCAAGCCATAATCTTTTGCGGTCGTCAGACGCAGCGGGCTACGGCGCAACGTCTGCTGCGTGCGGTCCGCCAGGCGCTGTCCGCCTCGGCCATCCCAACCTTCGGCCACGATGCGATCGAACTGATCTCGGTCGATGCACATGAGGACACCGCCCATGCGCTCCATCGGCTCTCCCTCTCGGCCCTGCCTGCCCGCGAACGTCGGCCCTTCGCCCCAGAGCACCTGGCGCCAGCCGAGGTCCTCGTAGTGCGGTACGCCGAGGATATGGTCCGTCAGCGACACGATGCAGTAGCGCATTCCGGGATCCCCGTTGCGCACCACCGTGTGGAGACCCCTATCCTGGGGGGTATGTTCTGGATCTGTTCGCCCTGCTCGATTCTTCTTTCCTGACATGATTCTCCGGAAACGATTGGCTCATCGTTCACCTCGGGAATCTGACAGGCAGTTGAGGGGCTGACCGTCGAATCAAGACTCACCCTGCCTAGGGGAAGCCGATGGGGTAATCCTGGACCAGAACCACCCCGGCTGTCAAGTCAACGTCCGCCGCGGGACTCTCGCTCGCGCTCCAGGGCCTTGCGCCCGCACTTCCTAGCCCACATCGTGTAGCGCTCCTTAGGGTCGCTGATGTGCGCGTACATGGCATCGGCGGCCTTCTTGCGCTCCGGCGTCATCTCGATGCGATTGCCTACAGGCCTCGACATCTGACCACCTCCGCCCGCACTCTGCCCTCGGAACATACTCGCCTCCGTAGCGTCGAACCGCCCGCCACTCATGCGCCTGCGCGCGAACTCCAGCGCCCTGCGACGCGTCTCCGGGCCGTCAGCCGCGCCCTCTGCCAAGAGCATGTGGTAGTGCCCGTTGGCCATGTTGAGCGCTCTGTGGTCCCTGTAGACGTCGCTGAACTCCGTGGTGACCTGGCGGGCCTCCTGCTCCATGGGATCGTAGGGCCTAGGCTGTGTCGCCGCGTGGCGGGCGTAGACCTTCTCGGCCTGCAGCTCGCTCTTACGGTTCTCGATGAGCTTCAGTTGGCGCTCGATCTCCTGCGAGCGCTGCTCCGTCATCGTCTTGGCCGCCGTCTCTGCCGAGAACGTCCGGACCAGGTTGTCTCTGAACCCGTCGAGGGCGGCGATCTGCTGGTCGTAGTTCGGGCCCTGCGGCTGCTGGCGCTGTTGCTCGTGCTGGAGCTGCTGCCGAAGCTGCTCGACCACGCGCTGAGGCATGCTCGACGTGGCCTCCTCCAGCTTGCGCTCTAGCGCCTCGATACGAGCGTCCTTCTCGGATTGCCACCTCTCCGCGCGCTCCCTCCGCTTTCTCTGCCGCTCACTTTCCCCACCATAGCCGGCATCGGACTCATCGGCGCCCGCCTCATCCAGGTCAATGACGTCATCGCTCGGTTCGTCTAGGTCGAACGGGTCTCCATCCATTGCTGCGCTCATTGGTCCTCTCCTATGTAGGGCATCTCCGGGTTGCCCTGTACCACGCCTTCACGGTCCACGTAGACGTGAGCCCAGAACTCATCCGGCGTTCCCTTCCTGAACTGCCGGTACTCGACCCTCAGCTCGCCAGAGCGGACGCGGCGTGCCGTGTCCTTCCCGGCGCTCAGGTCCCCAGAGCGGAGCTGCAGAAAGACCTGGGGGATGTTGTCCACGAAGTCGTAGACCGCGCTGAAGATGGCCATGCGACAGAGCATGCAGACGTCGCCAACCTCGATGCCATGGGACTTCATCTCGTCGCGAGCCTTCAGGCCGGCGTCCAGGATGAGCACCTTGGGGGTGAGCTTGCGGTTTCGCTCCTTGACGTACTGCGGGATATAGATCTGGCTCTTGTCGTTGATCTTGTGCCCCTCGAACACGTCCAACTGGTAGCCCAGCACTCGGTCGAATACCGCGCCCCATTCGAACGCGCTGTCGGGGATGTTGTACTCGATGCGACGCTCGTCGAGCAACTTCGGCAGGCCGAGTGCGCCAGGAGGCGACATACAGTCGAGCCTGGCTTTCAGCTCCCGCACCTTGCCCGATTCCTCGCTGATTGCCGACGCGTCCGCGTTGCGTGCCTTGAGCAGGTCCAGCTCCCGCTGAGCCTTCGCTACCTTGCCATGTTTGATGTCGCGCCACTGCTTCTCGACGCGAGATTTTTCGATCTCGTCCATGGCGCCCTACTTCTGGTTACGGATGGCCAGGGCCCGCTTCGCAAAGAAGCTCGATTCCTGAATCT
>QJVU01000046.1 GCA_003235605.1 Planctomycetota bacterium
CTGCTGCAGCCTCATCCTTCACACCTTCGATGTGCCGTTCTCGTTGCTTCGCGTACTGGTCAGGCGCAACGCCGAGCTGGCGACTGCCCGTGATGGGGCCGCGACAAACATGACCTGGCAGATGATGCAGAACGTCGCCGACTACATCGACTACCTCAAGGGAAAGACGGGGCTGGAGCTATGAGCAAGCCGGTTTGGTTTCAGGTCGATTTCGGTAGCCACATTGTTCGTTGTCCGTGCTGTGGTTCTATGCATGGTCTGTGGATTGCGGACATGTCGGACGTCCCGGAAGGTGAAAAGGATTTGCTTGGAGTGACCTGGTTTCGATGTGGCACATGTTCAAAAATCTTCAAAGCAGGTGGCCTATACACCAGAGGAAGACTTCCGTTATGAGACGACCAAAAGTCACCGTGTTGATGATCACCTGCCGCCCCGACGAGGCCTACCTCGCCCATCCGGAGTGGCACGTCCTGACCAAGGTCGTCGAAGACCTCGAGCGGCAGACCTTCAAGGACTTCGAGCTGGTCATCGTCGATGGTATCTACAACAACCGGTTCGACACGCCGCAGAAAATCATGAGCGAGGTCATCCTCGAAAAGGCATCCTTCCCCATCAAGCACATCCCTCCAACTGAGAACCTCTGGACGCGCCACAAGAAGACCTGCATCTCGAACTACCGGAACACCGGCCTGGCCGCGGCGCGCGGCGAGCTCATCCTCAACATCGACGACTGCGCCTACCTGCCGCCGGTCTACGTCGAGCTGTTCTGGCGCGCCTGGTCAGAGAAGCAGATCTGCCTCTCGGCCACCTGGCCTCACAACGGCGACCAGCGCATCCCGCGAAACGACATCCTCAATCCCAAGGCCGTCTACGTCCAGAAGCACCCCTGCATGAGAGGTCAGGTCTTCGGTTTCGGCAGCTACCCGCTCGAGATCGCCCTGCAGCTGAACGGCTATGACGAGGCGTACGACGGCGGCATGTACCTGGAGGACATCGACTGGGGCTGCCGCCTGGCCGACTACGGCCTCCCGATGCACCTCGCCTACATCCCGGGATTCCGCCTCTTCGATCAGAGCAAGCATCACCCCGACGCCGTCGACCACGATCGCCCCTACGTGAAGTGCTGCAACGCGGCCTGGCAGACTCAGCGGGTCTGGCGAACGGTCGGCAGGGCAAACACGCCTGATCTCTGGCCGGAAGAGGCTCTCAAGCGGCTACTTGGCCCCTGCTTCTACATGGATGACCCGGGTGGTAAAAACCTTTGCATACACTGGCAGTGCAAGGCGACGTGCGAGTACACCAAGGAGCAGTACCTGGTCGACGGCAAGAGCTTCGCGCTGGAGCGAGACGAGCTGGCCGACCAGATCTTCAGACATCCGCCCGTGCGGAATCTCATGGAGGAGAGACATGAGTCGTGAGTACATGAACAGAGGAGACAACTTCCTCTCGACGTTGCGCCGCAGCGTCGAGTCAGGGACCGACATCAGCTGGAAGCTGATGGCGACCCAGCTGGGAGATCTGTTCTACCAGACCCATCGAGATGGTGTCGAAGCCGGCGAGAAGTTGGGCCAGCTGCGGGAGCATGAGAACCAGATGATGCAGCGCGCCCTGACCAGGCTGCTCGAGATGGGGGAAGGGTTGGTGCGCCGGAAGATCGCCGGCCACAAGGTCACCGCGCTTGTCGCCCTGGAGGCCGAGCTCGCCGCTTGCTTTCGCGAGGTCGTCATCGACAGCCTCGACCTGAGCGGCAAGAAGCTCGACAGGCTCATGGAGAAGTTCATCCAGGCTATCGGCCAGCTGACCGAGGACCTCAAGTCACAGGCAGAGGAGGAGGCGAAGTAAATGGCAGACAGCAGTGTCATTCGGGCAGGCAACCTGCTCGTCGAGTTCATGAAGGAGGAGGACATCGATCCCACGGTGGGCATGGTCGCGATGGTGCAGCTGGCGGCGAAGATCTCTTTCGACAGCTCCCAGCAGGAGAAGCTCTCCGACAAAGAGGCCCGCGACCGCTGGATGGTCGGCGCCATGACGGCCTACGACGCCGCGGCCGGTGGGAAAGCCGGATTCGAGACCGACCAGCAGCCGCGCCCGCGACACCTTTCTCTCTGTCCTGGCGTCGGCAAGGGCTCCAAGCAGGGATTCCAGCAGCGTGTCGAGAAGAACCGCGCCGCCAACAAGCAGGCCCGGAAGACGAGAAGGACCAACAGGGGCAAGCGATGAGGCCGGCGCTTTCCGTTGTCGTACCCATCCTTGGGTACAACAGCATCGGCACCTTCATGCAGACGCTCCAGGTCGCTTGGGGCGACACCATCGAGGTGATCATCCTCGACTCGTCCAAGTTCGGCGAGCGACAGGACTCGGTCAACTTCGACGAGAGCGGAAGGTCGACCGTCATCCGGGCCATCATCGACCCGCCGATCCGCCGCTACGAGGCCCTGAACATGGGCGTTCGCGCTGCGCGCGGCGACTACATCGCCGTCTGCCACGACGACGTCCTGTTTGGCTACAAGTCGCTCCACAACTGCGTCAAGGCCATGGAAGAGCACGACCTTCCGTGTGCGTTTCCGCGCCATACCTACGGACCGGCTACCATCGCGACTTTCGAAGGTCGGGGAAAGGATGCTGCCGAGCTGCCGCTGCGTTTGATCGCCAACCCGCCTACAGACTTCCTACCTTGCTGCATGGTCTTCACCTGGGACATCTTCGAGCTGCTGGGATGGTTCGACGAGCGATTCGAGTTCTTCCAGGGCATGCGCGATTACTGGTACCGTCTCATCGAGGACGGTTATCCACCGCGCTGTGTTGACAATGCCCTGATCCACCACTTCGAGGGACGCACTCGTCACATCGTCGATGATGGTCGGGACTTCATCGCCATCGAGCTAGCTGACAAGGCAGCCTTCAAGGAGAAGTGGGGCAAGACCAACTCCAAGCATCTGCTGCGCAAGCTGAAGCTCGAGGGGGAAGGGCCCGCCTTCAAGGACATCAGGAAGAGCAGATGATCACCATCTTCCCTCACATTCCGCATTCCGGTGGTTCAACGCTTCGCAAGATCATGGACGTGCAGTTCGGTGACCGTGTCCGACGCTGCGGGTTGGAGTACTTCGAAGACCTCGCCCCGGCCGCCGAACAGCCCGGCGCCCATTTGATGGACGCCTGGTATGGTCATCACCCGTACGGCCTCCACGAGTACCTCAAGGACACCTGTCAGTACATCACGCTGCTTCGCGACCCGATCGACCTCATTTCTTCTGTCTGGCAGCGTCGGACGAAACGATGGCCCGAGCTGACGCTCAAGGACGTGGCCGAAGGAAGGGTTGGCGGTGGAACCTTCCAGCCCATCAACATGGCCGTTCGCATCCTGTCCGGGGCACGGCATGCGGGTACGCTTGGTCTTTCGGATCTCAACAACGCCAAGGAACACCTGCTGGAATTCGCTGCCATCGGCTTCACAGATCGCTACGAGGCATTCGCCCGCAAGCTGCGCGACAAGCTTGGTTGGCACACGGTTGACCCGTACAACCTGCCTCGAGAGAACCCCGGACCGGAGAAGCGGCCAATCCCGCCGGAACAGATCGAGGAAGCGGCAAACTGCAAGTCAATCGAGCTTGACCTGCGGCTGTACCGGTGGGCCAGAAAGTGTGGATTGGATGCCTAACGACTGGAGGAGATGATGAGAGACGACCCCGCATTGTTGCAGCCAGGGCGGCATCCCATTATGCGGACGGTGATTCACTCCGGAATCCCGCTGCAGTTCGAAATCTGGGATACCATCGTCGAGACCGCCGAGGAGATTCTCGGCGACGAGGACTGCTACCGGCTCAAAGACCTGCCGAGGA
>QJVU01000466.1 GCA_003235605.1 Planctomycetota bacterium
AGAGCGGGACCGAGGTCGCCGCCGTGGCTTCTGGGGAACGGGAGGCACTGACCGTGATGCCGGGAGACCACCCCTCGGTGCGCCAGGCCATGGTGGGCTTCCGCGGCCGTCTCTTGACCCCGACCGGCGAGGCGGCACCGGGCCGAGTCGTCAAGCTGGCGGTCTTCGAGCCCAACCGGCTGTTCCTGGAGGATCTGGACCCCCTGGCCGAGAACCCGCGAGCACCTTGTGTGAGTCGTGCCTCGGCCAGGACCGGCGGCGACGGCAGCTTCGTGGTGCGAGGCCTGTGGCCCCGGGGCAACTACCTGCTCTGGACCGACACCACGAGCTCCGACTTCCTCTGCCAGGTTGTGGCACGTTCCCCGAAACCGGGGGAGCTCACCGATCTTGGCGACCTGACGCTGCTACAGGGTGCGGAGGTGACCGGCAGGGTCGAGGCGCAGGATGGCAAGCCCATCGAGGGAGCTCTGGTCTGGGCCTCGGACCTGAACGGCGCCGTGCTCAAGACCCTCATGTTCGACCAGGTGGATACCGGGGGTGGCCTCATCGTGCACGGTGCCGCCGAGCCGCGGGTGCATCTGTTCCCGGACTGGTTTCGAAGCTTCGGGGACGGCATGGGTCTGCCCAGTGCCCGCACCGGCGCCGATGGCAGCTTCCGTCTGGCGGGTCTGGCCGCAGGGCAGTGCATGTTCGTCGTGCATGGCGACGGTCACGAGCCCTACATGCGCCAGCGTCTGCGACTGCGCCCGGGAAAGGCCAAGGACCTGGGCACCATCCGGGTTCGCGGTGGCGAAGAGCTGTCGGGGGAGGTCGTCGGCGTTGACGGTCGGCCAGTTGCCGGTGCCGAAGTCGTGGTGGCACCTACCGGCGTTGCCACCAGGACCGACCTGTTCGGGAGCCTGGTGCCCATCGACTTTGCCCGCCGGCCGCGTCGCACCGACAGCAAGGGTCGGTTCCGGGTGGCGGGTCTTCCCAAGGGCAGGGTCACCGTGGCCGTGCGCAGGCTTGTCGGGGATCCATGGCTGGTCCGGACCGGAGTGTCCAGCGATGGCGAGTTCCGCTGCAAGCTGCCGGCGCCGGTGGCGTTGAAGGTCAGCCTCGAGGGCAGGGGCGAGCCCACCGAGGATCTGCGGCCCCGGTTCAAGCTGATGCAGGGGCAGGTGGCAGGCGAGACGCTGTTGGGCAACCTCTACCAGCCCGTCGACATCACTGGCCGCCTGTCCCGCAACGGAGATGGCGACTACGTCATCGGGAACCTGGTGCCAGGCACGTACACGTTGCTGGTGCGGGCACCCGGTCACGCGATGGCGTCGGACACCGTCGAGGTGAAGTCCGACCTGCTCCTGCACGTCGCACTCAAGCCCGCCAAGACCGTGCAGATCCGGGTCGCGGACCTGCGTGGCCAGCCGGTGGTCGGGGCGTGCGTCCTGGCCAGGCTGCAGGACGCACCAGCCTGGTCGCGTTCCATCCTGTTGCAGCGCACGGTGGTGCCGGGCTGGGACTTCCTGCCGGAGAACTGTGGCAAGACCGATGATGCCGGCACCGTCACCGTCGACTCCCTGCCGGCGGGCAACGTCCAACTGACCGTGAGTCACCCCGCCTTCGGCTCCATGAGCAAGGAGGTCACGTTTGCCGGCGGCCAGATCCAAGTCGTGCTCGAGGATCCGGGCAGCATCACGGGACGTTTCCTGGATGGCGACCTGCCGGCGGACGTGGACAAGTGGATCCTGTCAGTGGTGCGCGAGTCCGGCGTGGACGACAAGGGACCCACCCGCATGAGACAGCTGGTGCAGCAGGAAAAGGACGGGAGCTTCCAGGTCTGTGGCCTGGCACCGGGGGACTACGAGGTCGAGGCGGTGCCGAGCCCTCGCGCCGTCTGCTCGCCGAACACCCTCAAGGACTACGTGGAGTCCAGGCACTTCAGCTTCTTCGTGACCCGTCCCAGTGCCAAGGTCACGGTCCACGCGCGTCGCACGACCCAGTGCACGGTCAACTCCCGTCCCGGCTATGCTTCCGGGGGCGAGGCCGGTGCGCGCGTGAGCGGCACGTTCCTGATCAACGGGAGACCGGTCCCTGGCTGCGCACTGATGTACGCCGATGCCCGCAGCTGGTTCGGGAGCCCGAGGGACAACGAATCGAGCAAGGCCCCGGTGGATGTCTCGGGTCGCTTCATCCTGGGACGGTTGCGCGCCGGCGAGTACAAGCTCGCTGCCTTCGATTCCCGCGGCGCCAGGATCTGGTCCCGCAACCTGACGGTCGCGCCGGGGGTGGACGAGGTGATCCATGTCGACGTGGCTGTGGGTGCCATTCGAGGTTCTGTCCTGGATCCCGAAGGCAGCCCCGTCAGGGGGGTCGAGGTGCGCCTCACGCAGGTCCAGGAAGGTCTCCCGGTGGTGGACCATCGGATTCTCACCGATGCCGATGGTCAGTTCCTTGCCGAGGGCATGCCCACGGGCGACTACCGCATCCATGCGTTGGCGGAGAAGATCGGCGAGGCGTCTGCCAGCGGTTGCCGGGTTTCGGCCGGTGCAACGAGCCAGGCTACGACTCTGCGTCTCGTCGCCTACGTCACCATCCGGGGCAGCGTCGACATGAAGAGCTTCGGAATCGAGGGCGCAGACTTCCCCACCATCGTCCTGGAGGCTCCAGGCTGCTGGCGCCAGGAGAAGATCGCCGACGGCGGCTCGTTCGTGATGTCCAATATCCTTCCCGGCCGATACACGGTCTCCGTGACAGGGGCCTTCAGCAAGGACGCACTGTGGTTCCATGGGAGCGGAGGCTCCCTCGAAGTGGGCAAGGACGGTGCCGCCGGGCTGAAGATCACCAAGATCAGCGAGCGCTAGCCGCCGGCTGCTTCGAGGAGCCCGCGTCCTTGCCTGACTCCGTCCCCATGCCTGCGGTCAGCGCGAAGCGCAGGGCCTCGTTCATGGCCATGTCCACCGGTTGGATCCTGTCTCTCGCCACGGAGACCACGTAGCCGCCGAAGCAATAGCTGAACGGCATGTAGACCAGCACCCTGTCACTGCCGCCGAACTGGGGTGGCAGCCGGGAGAGGTCGTCGCGGGTGACGAAGCCCAGCAGCTGAGGTCCGTCGGCAACCACCTGGACCATCACCACCTTGTTGAAGCGCTTGCCCTCCGAGTCGGCGAAGAACCCGGTCATGTCCCGGAGCATCCGGTAGATGGTCTTCACCATGGGGATGCGCTCGACGATGGACGTGCCGAGACCGTAGGCGGCACGGGCAAGGCTGTTGTAGGTCAGCAGCCCCACGAGACAGGTGATCACCACCGCCACCGCGATGCCCATGCCCGGCCAAGAGTACTCGAAGCCGGCCAGGCGGATGAACTTCTCGAACAGCTTCTCGGAGCTGGAGCCCAGCCAGTAGACGATGTAGAACGTCAAGACGAGGGGGAGCACTGCCGCCAGCCCCCGTAGAAAGAGCCTGGTGAGGTATGCCATGGCGCCATCCTCCGCCGGGGCGCCGGCAATGCCAGCAGTACTCTCCCGGGCCTGTTGCTTCTTGCCTAGTGCTTCTTGAGGGGCACGTGACAGCCGCCCTTTTGCTTGCAGGAGTTCTTGCCGGCGCAGCCGTTATCGCCGCTGCCACAGCCTCCCAGACCACGGCAGTCGTTCTTGCCGGCGCACGTGTGGTGTTCCACCGTGGCGCAGCCGCCCTTGCCGGAGCACTCGTTCTTGCCGGCGCAGCCACCCTGGCTCTTGCATCCTCCCTGGTTTCGGCAGGAGTTCTTGCCGGCACAAATATGCTTCTCGATGTCGGCGGGCATGCTGGCGGTGGTGCCGGTGCCGGTGCTGGCACACCCGGCTGTGCCCCCCA
>QJVU01000522.1 GCA_003235605.1 Planctomycetota bacterium
CATCCTGGAAACGTACTCCGGTTTGCGGCCGTGGACGGGGTGTGGGTCTCCCGTCCCCATCGCGAAGGGCAGCAGGTCCAGTTCGCTGCCATCCGCCAGGCGGGTGGAGAGCACGTACCAGCCATCGTCGCGGTCGGGGTAGGGGGCGAACATGTCCCAGGCCTGGTCCAGGCGCAGGAACTGGCCCAGGGGATGTGCCGGCCGGACCCCTACGTTGGATCCGGGCAGGGTGCCGATGTTCCACAGGAACACGTATCCCGCCAGGAACCCCACTGCGACCCGCACCCCCTTGGGCAGGCTGGCACCTTCCGAAGGACCTGCCTGGGAACCGGGTGGCTCCGACACCGCCGACGATTTCACGGTCCGGCCGAGACGGTCCCAGACCTGGCCCGGAACCAGCGGCAGCAGGGTGACGATCCCGACCTTCGGGTAGTTCCCCAAGAAGAAGGCGGCTTCGATGCCCAGGTGAAAGAACAGGAAGCTGATCACCACGCCCAGCCGCCACCAGGCATTGTGGAACGGAACCAGGATCAGCCAGGGGGCCAGCAACTCGAAGTACCACACACCGTGGGTCACGAAGCGGAGAAAGCCCGGCGGGGCTTCGGCCAGTCTCCTGCCCAGGGGTTCCAGGTACTGGTCCAGATCCAGGGCCAGATGCATCGCCGAGGCTTCCCCGTGCCACTCCACGCCGGTCTTGTGGAGAGCCGCGAACACGTAGACGATGATCCACTGGCTGAGGATCGCCATCGTTGCAGCGTCATGAACCAGTTGCGACGACGCCGGGGGACCCCTGCCAATCCCCGCGTCGATGGAGAAGCGTCTACCCAGCGGCAGGAACAGCCCCCAGAAGAGCATCACCCGGAGCAGGATGTCCGAGTTGTCCAGGATGAGGGGACTGCGGTTCTGCACGGACACCAGGAGGATCCAGGACGCGACCGCCGCCGTGCGCGTCCACCAGCCCAGGGTCAGCATCCCCGCGGCCAGGGCCGCGACGGCAAACAGCACGACCTGGAACCAGGTCTCTCCGCTCAGGGCATGCAGCGACCAGTAGCTGCTCGCCCAGTCCAGCTCGAAAAGGGCCCGGCGGGGCAGCACCCCGTGGTCGGTGTAGAAGGCCTCCAGATCCCTTGCGCGGACCCAGAGGTCGTAGATCAGCACCAGACCCAGGCCGATGCGGAACAGGCCCAGCGACCGGAGGTCGCAGCCCAGGATCTCCGCCAGCCGGGCGCGTTGCATCATGGTTCTTGGGGCGCTCCTGATCGGATCGTAGCCCGGGGCCTCGTCCCAAGGCAGTAGTGCGGTCCTGGGATGGCGTGTTGGCAGTGCGTTCCGGGGGCGACAGCCGGGGAGTTCGCGAGGTGGCGGAGCGACCACACGTGCAGGGTCATCGGTGCTTCTCCGGATGCGAGGCTCCTCTGCACGGAGGCCACGTTGGCACGCACCCGATCATCCTGCTGGGCGAGGAGCGCTCTGGCATGACCATGGACGATCATGCCCTGTGCGATCACGTGGTGCGGATCCCCATGACGGGGAGCGTCGACTCCCTCAACCTGGGCGTTGCCGGAAGCCTGATGCTCTATGAGTCGCTGCGGAGCAGATCCGGAACCGCCTTCCAGGGCTTACCGCAGGTCCGTGAGGGTCCCAATCTCCTTGATCCCGGCCTATCATGCCCGGCAGTCTCGCGAGCGGGAACCACAAGCTCCAGAGCCACCGACAAGGAGCCGCCATGCCGCCAAACAAACGGGTCAAGGTAAGTTGCAGGTCCTGTGGTCTGCTGACCAAGATCGACACGAGTGACGTATTGCCGCCATGCTCCGAGTGTGGTGGGACGCTGGTGCCGATGGATGCGCCGTTGCGCGCCGAGCCGACACCACCCCCCGAGCCCCTGGCCATCAAGTTCTGCTCCGCATGTGACGCCAGCAACCCCGCGACGGCCCGGTTCTGCGAGAACTGCGGTGAATCGCTGGCAGAGCGGGAGCCTGGCGGTGCGGACACCGGATCTCCCCGTCGTCGCCGGAAGGTCCGCTCCAAGAGCCTCGAGCAACGCAGCGCCAACATCCAGCTGGGCAAGGCCTACAGGACGATGAAACGGGTACGCGCGCTGTTCATCGTCCTGGCCACGTTCTACGGCCTGGCAACAGCGGTCCTGTTCCTGGGTCTCCTGGGCCTGCAGCACGAAGAGGTGGAGGTTCCGGGTCTCTATGTCTTCCTGTTGTTCTATGCCGCCTGCACGTTCAGCGTGTTCGTCCTGGGAGCGGTGTTCCTGCGGCGGCAGCCCTTTGCCTGGACTCTGTCCCTGGCCTGCTTGATGACGGTGGACGTCGTGCTGACGACCGTCTCGAACCTCGCCGATGGCAAGTTCGTGCTCATCAGCATCCCGTGGCTCTGGGTCTTCCTGACCACCGCCTGTTGGACCGCCACGGCGTCGATGCTGACTGCGAAGAGACTGTTGGTGGAGCACGGGGACACAGCTGCCGCTCAGCGTTTCACCGGTGAAGCCAAGGACGACACGGGTCGCTCCAGCGTCCAGGGGCGGCGGGCTGCCGTCGGAGAGATCAGCAGCCGTGCCCGCGAGCGCTCGCGGGAGGGGGCCGGTCGCAGCATCCAGAGGGTCATCACCTACAGTGTTGCGTCGGTCGTGGCTGTGGTGCTGGTGGTTGTTCTCGATGCGATGCTGGCGAACGACGGCGGTGACGGTGCCTCGACCGTGCACGCCCAGGACCTGATCGAGGCTGCCGCGAAGCGCCAGCAAAAGGAGAAGAGCTATGAGCCGGTGCTCAACAGGTTCCTGTCTGCCTGGAAGGCCTCGGACAAGTCCGCGATCGCAGCCATGGCATCGCCGGGGAGCCGGCAGTCGATACTCCGCAGGCTCGAGGACAGCCTCACGCACTACAGTTTGTCCACGACCGAGTTGCCGGAGATCCAGAACCGCCGTGACCTGTGGCTGGATCTCAGTGACGGCGTGAAGACCTACTTCAGCGTGCCCGCCACCTCGGGCCGGAGGATCCGGGCCAAGCTCAAGTTGCACTGGGTGCTGTCGGAGGGCGAGTGGATACTGATCGAGGCGCGCCTCCGGGGCACGACGCGGGACGACTGACGTGACCGGGGCTGCCTGCGAGTGCTGGAGCTGTGGTGCAGCCCTGGCAGCGGATGGCAACTTCTGCTCCGCCTGCGGCAAGCCCCCCCAGCGGTGCTGGAAATGCAAACAGGTGCTTTCCCCCGAGGT
Source organism: Planctomycetota bacterium (assembly GCA_003235605.1). Next base: position 3,227 of record QJVU01000522.1, read on the forward strand.
CAGCTCCTGCAATGCCTGTGGTTCCGAGCTTCGCCACTGCTGGAAGTGCCATGCGGTGATGAACCCCGCGGCAAGGTTCTGCGCCGCCTGCGGTCAGGCCAGCCGCTGGCATGGCCGCGAGGCGCTCAAGGCCCAGAAGAAGACCCGCAGCGAGCACAACCGGGCGGTGGGCGCCATGGCGGCGGTGTTCGCCCTGGTGCTCGTGGGCCTGGTCACCGTCGGGCTGCTCCAATGGGCAACCTCCGAGCATGCTGAAGCAGCCTCGGGGTCCGTGGCGTGGGCACTCCTCGGGATCGGTCTGGACCTGCTGGCGGGGGCGGTCGGCCTGGCCATCCTCGGCCGGGCCGGTGGCTGGCGGCGAAGCCTTGGCGGCGCGCCATCGCTTGTAGACCTGGGGTGGGGCCTCGCGGTGGTGGTGCCTTCGCTGGCGGCCGCCTTCGGCTGGGTGGCCTTGTTGGACAGCATGGTTCAGGACCTGTCGATGCCGCGGATCGAGATCACCTTGCCTGCGATCCTGGTGTGGAGCGTCTTCCCTGCCGTGATCGAGGAATGGCTCTGCCGCGGGGTTCTGTGGGAGAGCTGTCGCGGGGTGATGTCTGTG
>QJVU01000285.1 GCA_003235605.1 Planctomycetota bacterium
TATCGCAGAAATGCACCAGGAGATCGCAGGCACCGAACACCGCCGCGCCACTGGGCCGTTCGCCCCTGGAGAGGCGTCCGCGGGCGGTCGCCGATCTCCGCAGGGGCCGAGGCTGGACAGCCATCTCCGTCCGACGGTGCGCGGTCCATTCCTCTATGTCGGCGAGCAAAGGCTCGTAGTAAAGGCCGTTACCTACGGCACGTTCGGCGCCAACGACGACGGCGATCTCTTGCCCGACCGCCGCCAGGTGCGTCGGGACATGGCCGCCATGCGGGCAGCCAACATCAACGCGGTTCGCATCTACACCTGTCCGCCGCCCTGGTTCCTCGACGAGGCCCGCCGCGCCGGGCTGCGCGTGCTGGTTGGCATCTACTGGGACGCGACCGCGTGTCGCTTCGACGATCCGCACCTGTTTGCAGACGTTCAGGAGGCGGTGCGCAAGGCGGTCCGCACCTGCCGACCGTTTGCGGATGTCGTGCTGGCCTATGTCATCGGCAATGAGATTCCGCCGTTGATCGTACGGTTTCACGGTTGGCGGACGATCGGCCGCTTCCTGCGCAAGCTCTACGACATTGCCAAGGCAGAGGATCCGGAGGGGCTGGTCACCTACGGCAACTTCCCGTCCACGGAGTTCCTCCAGTTGGACTTTCTCGACTTCCAGATGCTCAACGTCTACCTGCTGGAGAGAGAGAAGCTGGGGGCCTACCTCGACCGGATGATGATCGAGTGCAAGGGGAAGCCGCTGCTGCTTGGAGAAGTCGGCGACGACTCGCTGCGCAAGGGCACGAGCCACCAGGCCGAGATCCTGGACTGGACCATCCCCCTTGCGTTGGACAAGGGGGTCTGCGGCGTGTGTGTGTTCGCATGGACGGACGAGTGGGTCGTCGGCGGCCACCCAATCGAGGACTGGGACTTCGGTCTGGTGGACCGCGAGCGGAACCCGAAAGAGGCGCTCGCGACAGTACGGCGGAGGTTCGGAGAGTCCCCCCTGGCCCGGCGACACCAGGGGTGGCCGAAGGTGTCGGTGGTGGTCTGCAACTACAACGGCGGCAGGACCCTCGACGAGACCCTTGGCTCGCTCGTGGACCTCGACTATCCAGACTACGAAGTCATCCTCGTGGACGACGGCTCCACGGACGACAGCTTGGAGCTGGCGAAGCGCTATAGCGGCATCGTCCGCCTGCTTGTACAAGAGGAGAACCAGGGGTTGGCCGTGGCTCGCAACCTCGGGCTCGAACATGCCGCCGGGGAGATCGTCGCGTACATCGACTCGGATGCCTACGCCGACGCCGACTGGCTCCGCCACCTGGTCTTGACCATTGTCTCAGGAGACTACGTGGGCGCGGGTGGCCCCAACCTCACGCCGGCAAGCGACGGGCTCGTAGCGCAGTTCATTGCGACCTGTCCCGGGAACCCGACGTACGTGTTGAAGGACAATGTGCATGCCGACCACATTGCCGGCGTGAACATGGCCTTCCGCAAGGAGGCGCTACAGCGCATTGGGGGTTTCGACCCCGTTCACAGGAAGGCCGGCGACGATGTCGACATCTGCTGGCGTCTCGAGGACGCCGGCATGCGGTTGGCGTTCAGCCCGGCAGCCATCGTCTGGCACCACCGCCGTCCCTCCGTCTGGCGCTACATCAAGCAACAGTACGGCTACGGCGAGGCGGAGAACCAGCTCGAGCGGAAGCACCCGGAGCGCTTCAACCTGGCTGGATACATACGATGGGGAGGCCGGGTCTATCTTGCCCCCAAGAGGGCCACCGACCTGTTCCGGCCCTTCATCTACCATGGGCCGCTGGGCACCGGCATGTTCCAGACACTCTACCAAAAGGACCCCTCCTACATGATGGACGGTCCTGCGATGGTCCAATGGTACGTGGCGGCACTGCTGCTCATGGCAGCGACGCCGGTGTCGCCCTGGTTCATGACGGTCGGCGGGATCATGTTGGTGCTGTCCCTCTGGGTCGCGATGGTCTCCGCGTTCACCACCCAGCTGCCCTTCAACTTGAACCCGCGGGCGCAGCTGCAGAAGATCTGGATCGTTGGAATGATGCACTTCCTGCACCCGATCGTCCGCAGCACTGGGCGCTTGATGGCCAGACTGCAATCGCGGCGCGGCACCAGACGCTTGCGGCTGCACTGGCTGCGGCCTGGACTGTTGTTGAGGGAAATGGGCCACGCGCGCCGCCGGTACAAGGAAATCGCGCACTACTGGGGCAGCCTGGAACGGCAAGCGCTGATTCAGAATCTGCACGCCGAGATCAAGAAACACGGCCTGCGTGCGAGCTTCGGGCACGAGTGGCACAACCATGACCTCAGCGTGGGAACCTCGCTGCTCGCCGACGGACGGATTTTCACCGCCAAGGAGTACTACGGACAGGCCGTCTCGATCGGCTTCAAGGCCTATTTGACCACGGTCGCGCGGTGGACCCTACTCGTGACACTTGCTGTCACATTGGCCGCGGCACTCCATTACTCGGTTTGGTTCCTCGTGCTGCTTGCCGTGCCACTGCTCCTGGGTGCGTACAGCCTGGCGGAGTGCGCGCGCCTCCGCGCGCGTGTCTGGGAATCCGTCCAGGCGTGCATGGAGTGCTTCCAGGCCAGGCGCTTCGAGGAAGGGGCCTGAGATGGCCAGCGGCGCCCGCAGGACCCTGAGCCTCTACGTACGGCTGCTGGCGCACGCCCGACCGTACTGGCGTTACATCTTCGTCTATCTTCTGTTGAGCCTGCTGGCGACGCCGCTGGCCCTGTTGACGCCTCTGCCCCTCAAGATCATCTTCGACTCGGTGCTGGGTCACCAGCCACTGCCGTGGTTCCTCGGTTGGTTGCCGGATGCGGCGAGCGGACCCGATGGGGGCGTGTTCCTTGCGGTCGGGGTCCTGCTGTTGAGCACGCTCCTGCTGCAGTTGCAGGTGTTCGGCCTCTCAGTGCTCTACACCTACGCTGGTGAACGGATGGTGCTGAGCTTCCGCGCCATGTTGTTCCGCCGCGCTCAGCGACTGTCGCTGGCGTACCACGATGCCAAGGGCACGGCGGACTCCATCTACCGCATTCAGTACGACGCACCTGCGATCCAACACATTGCCATCGATGGAGTGATACCGTTCATCACGAACGCGGTCACCCTAGTAGCGATGATCGCCGTCACCGCCTGGCTCAGCCTGAAGCTCGCGCTCGTCGCGCTGGCAGTGGCACCCTTCCTGCTGTACGCCTCGCGTCGCTACAGCAAGCGCCTCCGCGAAGAGTGGCGGGAGGTGAAGGACCTGGAAAGCTCCGCGCTGAAGGTGGTCCAGGAGTCGCTGAGTGCCGTGCGCGTCGTGAAGGCGTTCGGCCGGGAAGACCACCACGGTGATCACCTCGAGCGCCGCTCGAACCTGGGGCTATCCGCCAAGGTGAAGGCTGCGCTCTCGCAAGGCCGGCTCACCGTGAGCATCGGCATGACCACTGCGTGCGGCACCGCCGCGGTGTTGTTCCTGGGCGTCCGTGATGTCCAGGCGGGCGTCCTGACGACGGGTAACCTGTTGGTGGTGGTGAGCTACCTGGCCCAGCTGTATGGACCGCTCAAGACCCTGGGTAACAAGGCCGCGAGCGTGCAGGGTTCCCTGGCCAGCGCGGAGCGGGCCTTCACGTTGCTCGACGAGACGCCCGACGTTGCGGAAGCACAGCACCCTAAGCCCCTCGCGCGGGCCTCGGGCGCCATCGAGTTGCGGGACGTGCCGTTCCGGTACGGCGACGGCACCCACGCCGTCCGGGACGTGTCGTTGCAGTTGGCTCCGGGTACCAGGGTCGGGATTGCGGGCCACACCGG
>QJVU01000531.1 GCA_003235605.1 Planctomycetota bacterium
TACCTCCTCATCGGCAACCACCGAGACAGTTGGGTCCACGGCGCCATCGACCCGAACTCGGGTACGGCGGTCTCGCTCTGCGCGATGCAGGCGCTGGGCGCCCTGGTGCGAAGGGGTTGGGAGCCACGCCTGGAGATCCGCTTCGCCAGCTGGGACGCCGAAGAGCAGGGCCTGATCGGCAGCACCGAGCATGTCGAGGAGCACCTGCAGGATCTCCAGGAGAACTGCCTGGCGTACTTCAACTGTGACTCGGCGGTCAGCGGTGAGCGTTTCACTGCCTCCGCCACTCCGGACCTCGTCAAGGTACTCGCGTATGCCGCGGCGCGGACCACCGCCCACGACAAGCAGGGCCGGCTCCTTACCCGTTGGGCCCGCGGCGGCAAGCGGCCCCCGGTGGGCACCCTTGGCAGCGGCTCCGACTACACCGCGTTCCTCTGCCACGCCGGCATCCCCTGCATGGACTTTGCCTCGAGCGGCGGGCACGGTGTCTACCACAGCATCCATGACAGCCACTGGACGGTGTCGAAGTACATCGACCCGGGCTTCGAGATCCATGCCTCGGTGGCACGCTTCCTGGCGATCGCGGCGCACCACTTCGCCAGTGCCAAGGTGCCGCCCATCGATGTCGAGGCCCTGGCACCCCACCTCGACAGCTCCGTCCGCACACTGGATGGTCTCCCGGAGGAACAGAGACAGCGGCTGTTGGATGCCATCGAAGGCCTCCGCAGCGCCAGCAAGGGAGGTGCGACCGAGGCGCAGATGGTCCGCCTACATGCGGCGTTCCTGGACGAGTCGGGCCTGTTCGGGCGGGAGTGGTACAAGAACCTCGTGGTCGCGCCCGGTCTGAAGCTGGGCTACGGCGCTGTCGTGCTTCCCGGCATCGCCGAGGCACTGGACGAAGAGGACGCCCAGCGCACGGAAGCCGAGGTGCAGCGCCTGACCCGCGCGATCCAGCGAGCCACCGCCATCCTCAGCGCCCAATAGCGCGTGCTTCCACACCTGCGAGCGTTCCGACGGCCCTTCGCCCTGCTCAGGGAGCACCGGGCCAAGGTGGCGCTCGGACTCTCGAGCGTGCTCGGCTTCGGCCTGCTCCACCTGTGGATGGTGCGTCTGGTGGGCGACACCGTCGATCTCCTCGGCGGCGAGGAGGCCCCGGCCCTGGCGCCGAGGTTCTGGCTCCTGGTCTGTGTCGTCACCCTCGGGGCGGTGTTCCGCTACCTGGCCCGGCAGCTCCTCATCAAGGCCTCCCGGGAGGTGGAGGCCGACCTCAAGAGCCACCTGATGGCGCACATCGGACGCCTGCCCCTGGCCTGGTACCAGCGCATGCGCACCGGCGACCTGTTGAGCCGCCTGACCCAGGACGTGGAGCTGGTCCGTTTCGTCGTGGGGCCCGCACTCCTCTACGGCGGCCAGTCCCTGGTCGTGGTGCCGGTGGGCATCTACATGATGTCGACCCTGAACGTCCCCCTCACCCTGGTCCTCTGCGGGGTGTTCGCGGTCCTGCTGATCGCAATGATGGTCCTGCTGCCGCGGATGCACCGCTTCAGCACCCTCGTCCAGGAGGACATCGCCGAGATCTCCCAGCAGTGCCAGGAAGCCTTCAGCGGCATCGGCGTCCTCCTCAGCTTTGCCCGCCAGAGGTCTTGGGCGGTTGCTCTGGACCGGCGCAACCAGAAGTACGTCGCGGACAACATGGCGATGGCGCGGTTCCGGGCACTGTTCCACGTGTTCATCCATGCCTGCACAGACCTCGTGGTCCTGGGGATCCTGGTGCTGGGAGCCCTCGAGGTGATCGCCGGCCGGATGACCGTGGGTGGCCTCCTGCAGTTCGTGATCTACATCGGCATCGTCCTGTGGCCCCTGCTGGCCATCGCCATCGTGCTCGGGGTGTTCCACCGCGCGCGCGCTGCCGCCGATCGGATCGAGGAGGTCTTTGCCGAGGCGCCGGAGCCCAGTGGCGGCAAGCAGCTCCAGCTCCGCGGCCGGATCGACGTGCGGGACCTGACTTTCAGGTATTCCGGTCAGGATCGCCCCGCCCTCTCTGGGGTCACGTTCACGGTGGAACCAGGACAGGTGCTGGGGCTGGTGGGTCCGGTGGGAGCCGGCAAGTCCACGCTCCTTGCATTGTTGATGCGGCTCTACGAACCACCCGCCAACACGATCTTCATCGACGGCCACGACATCCTGGACCTGGACCCCCGCACCCTGAGGCACACCATCGCCCTGGCGCCCCAGGAGCCGTTCCTGTTCAGCGACACCATCCAGCACAACGTCTCCTTCGGCGGCGCAGGCACCTCGGCCATGGACCTGGAGACAGCCATCAGCGCCTCGGCCCTGGACCAGGACCTTCAGGACTTCACCGAGGGCCTGGAGACGATTGTGGGCGAGCGGGGCGTGACCCTCTCCGGCGGCCAGAAGCAACGCATCTCCTTGGCTCGGGCCCTGGCCGCGGACCGCCAGACGCTGGTGTTGGACGACACCCTGTCCGCAGTGGACCACCAGACCGAAGCCCGCATCCTGGAGCGCCTCAACCAGGTACAGGAGCATCGCACCCTGCTGGTGGCCACCCACCGCCTCTCGGCAGTGCGCCGCGCGCATCTGATTCTCGTGCTCCGGGACGGCGAGGTGGTGGAGCGCGGCACCCATGAGCAGCTCCTGGCCAGGAACGGTCTCTATGCGGCCGCCTTCCGCCTGCAGCAGGAGGCCCACGCCCTGGGAGGGGATGACGCATGACGAACGGCACGGCGCAGAAGGGCACGGCGCAGGAGGAGAGGACACGGCGCATGAAGGGACGCTTCCGCGGCCACGAGGAGGAGCCCGAGACGGGTCGCTTGGACCTGGCGATCCTGCGCCGCCTCTGGCCCTTCGTGCGTCCCTACCGCTGGGCCTTTCTCCTCTGCCTGCTGAGCCTGTTCGTGTCCTTCGGTCTCGAGGCCCTGCGCCCCTGGCTGCTGCGGGTGGTGATCGACGGGCCCGTGGCCCAGGCCACCGGGAGCCAGGACATCGACCTGGACCTGGTCTACTGGCTGGGCGCGGGGTTCCTGGTATCCACGCTCCTGTCCCTCTGGATCGGCTACGCGTACGCACTGACCACGACCCACAACGGCCAACGGGTGATCCGCGACGTGCGCAACCGCCTGTTCGAACACACGCTGCGCCTGAGCCCGCGTTTCTTCGACAGGAACCCCGCGGGCAAGCTGGTGACGCGGATGACGTCCGACGTGGAGAACCTCAACGAGCTGATCTCCACGGGCGTTCTCCACACGCTTTTCGACCTGCTGAAGATCGGCGGCCTGCTGGTCCTGATGTTCTGGATCGACAGCCGCCTGGCGCTGTTCACCGTCGCCGTCCTGCCGGTGGTCCTGGTCGTGAGCCTGATGTTCAAGCGCTATGCCCGGGCCTCCTTCCGGGCGGTGCGGGGTGCCCTCGGCCGGCAGAACGGCTTCGTGGCCGAGGCCGTGGGGGGGGTCAGCTCCACCCGCATCTTCGGCCAGGAGGCAGTGGTCCAGGACCACTTCGACGAGCTGAGCCAGAAGACCAAGAGCTGCTGGCTGCGGGCGGTGTTTCAGTTTGCGCTGTTCATCTCCCTGGTGGACTTGTGCATCCACGTCACCCAGGCCGGCATGCTCTGGCTCGGCGGCACGTTGATCCTGGACGGCGACCTGAGCTACGGCGTCTTCTTCCAGTTCTGGATGTACTTCGCGATGCTGACGGCACCAGTGAAGGAGCTGGGAGAGAAGTACAACGTTCTGCAATCGGCCTTCGCCAGCTGCGAGCGCATCTTCCGGATCCTGGACGAGAAGCTGGATCCGGTCACGGCCCCCGACGCCAAGGACAGCCCCCGCGGCGCCGCCACGGTGACGGTGGAGCACGTGACCTTCGGCTACAAGGAGGGTCTCGACGTCCTCCACGACGTGAGCCTCGTGGCCCGACCGGGCACCACCACCGCCATCGTGGGGGCTACCGGTGCAGGCAAGAGCACACTGATGTCCATGCTCTCGCGACTCCAGGATCCCGATGTCGGTCGTGTCCTCTTGGACGGCGAGGACCTCCGCAGCCTCACGGTCGAGAGCCTCCGCGGCCGCATCGCGGTGGTGCCCCAGAACGTGTTCCTGTTCACCGGCACGGTCCTGGACAACGTACGCCTCTTCGACGAGTCGATCTCCGAGAAGCGGGTGCTCGACGCCCTGGAGACGGTGGGCGCACTGGAGTTCGTCCAGCGACTGCCCAACGGCATACACAGCGAGGTCCAGGAACGAGGTGCCACCTTCAGCCAGGGAGAGAAGCAGCTGCTTTCCTTCGCCCGTGCCCTGGCTGCCGAGCCTGACGTCCTGATCCTGGACGAAGCCACCGCCAGCATCGACAGCGAGAGCGAGGCCAAGATCCAGAAGGCGCTGACGAGGGTGCTGCGGGATCGCACCTGCCTGGTGGTGGCGCACAGGTTGAGCACGGTGCGCAATGCCGACCAGATCCTGGTGATGGAGCACGGCCGCATCGTGGAGCGGGGTGATCACCAGGAGCTGGTGCAGCAGAACGGCCGCTATGCCGGGATGGTAGGTCAGTTGGCGGGGTAAGGAAGACAACGCTCACTAGAAACGCCCCGCGGGAAATCTGCCGTACGGGGAAAACTGCTCGTCTCATCGGATCGAGACGACATCCAGGTTGCTGATGCGCGTACCCAGCAATGCCTGGCAAGGTACATCGATGGGCAGGGTATTCATCGGGACCGCAATGGGCGCCATGGTGGCAAGGCCGCTCAAAGGCAGCGTTCCCATGGGCATGGCGACCAGGATCCCCGACAGCTCCAGCGCACCGGCGAGCCCCGCAACGGGGAACGGAGGCGAGAGCACGCCAGTGCCCACGTACCAGGTGGCACTTGCGTTCGGTTGCCCCAAGACCTTGACCGTCACCGTGCCACCGGGCATGGCGTTGCCGGTGTGGTAGAGGCGGGGAAAGAACTCGTCCGCGCCCATGTCGGTGGTGCTGCCCCAGGTCCGGGGGTCCCCTTCGAAGTCGGTGCCCTGCAGGCCGGAGACCTGGCTGCTGCCACCTTCCCGGCAAGGTGATGTGTGGAGGATGTGGAAGTCTCCACCGGAGGAACCCACGAACAGCGGATCGGCGTTGATCATCCCGGTGCCCCAGCTCAACGTGAACCCTGTCTGGACGTACACGCTGCTCTTGCCGCCGCGTACGTCGCTGTACGAGATGTTCATGTTGCAGGGGAAGCGGCCGTTCAGGGAGAGCTCCGGTCCGTACGAGGCCGAGTCGTTCCAGAAGATGCTGTTGGAGATGGCGACCAGGCCCACCGTCCCCTGGGTGTCGCTGCCGGCGGCAACCCCGCCACCGTAGCGCGACGTGTTCCCGTGGAAGCTGCAGTTCACCAACGTCCCGCTGGAGAGAGCGCCGATCCGGATGCCGCCGCCCATGTCGGTGGCACTGTTGCGGTCGAACACACAGTTGGCCAGGAACGGAGCGGAATCCCGGACGTTCAGCCCACCTCCCGTGTGACCGCAGGTGTTCTTCTCGAAGACACAACCCACAAAGGACGGAGTGCTGTTTCCCATGAACACCGCGCCGCCACCGTTGGCCGTCGCACTGTTGCCGGTGAGCACCACCTTCTTGAGCACGCACTGGGAGCCTTGCACACCGTAGATGCCCCCGCCGTACTTGGCCGTGTTCCCGGTGAGGACCACGTTCGCGATGGTCGGCGACGCACCCACGCAGACGATACCGCCACCCACGATCTGCTGGGTGCTGTAGAAGGGCTGCAGCGACCCCTGTCCGTTGCGAATCGTGAAACCCTCGAGAACCGCGCTGCCACCTTCCTTGTTCTTGAAGGTCACCACCGAGACCTGCCTCCGCTGGCCATCGATGATCGTGCTTCTCGGCCCTGCCTGGCTCCGGAGGGTGATCGCCTTGCCCAGGAAGTCGATGGCCTCGTTGTAGGTCCCGGGCATGACCAGGACCGTGGAGCCGTCCTTGGCGGCCTGGATCCCACTCTGGATCTGGCAGAAGGGACTGTTCTTCGTGCCGTTGCCGGGGCAGTTGGCATTGCTGCCGTCCACGTAGATCGTGGTCTGGCCAGTCAAGGCGCCGAGTGTCCCCAGACCGGCGAAGATCAGGAGGGCAGACAAGGTGAACTTCATCGAGTCCCTCTCCCCACTTTGTAGAGGAGGATGCCGCATCAAGCAATCACGCTCGGTTCCTGAGCAGGTCCTCATATGCCCCGCGTAATATGCCCCGCGGGGATTCTGCCGTACGGGGAAACCTGCACGGTACGAACAATCCCGTACGCCTCACGGTGCCGCCGGTAAAGCGCTCCGACTCGCTCCTCGGTCGCCCACCGACGGAAGTCTCCGGATCGAAACAACATCCAGTTTGCTGATGTGCGTACCCACGAATGCCTGGCACCGGCGAGGACCAAGGCGACGGGCAATGCGAAGTTCATGGCATCCCGCCTCTGGGTGCGGGGCGACGCCGGACACCGCAACTAACCTTGGACGAGTCGTGCCGCGGCATGTCCGAGCGCGCTACCATGAAGGTCCGACGAACGACCCAAGAACCGGTGTCTCGCCTGCCTGGTCCTTCCCACGGTTCTTGTCCAGCGCCGAGAATGCTCCGTCTCTCCAACCGCCCCTCGCTCCCATGAAGCTACAACGAACCGCGTCTTGTCTCGCCGGATCTGCTCTCCTCCTGGTCCTTGCCTCGGGCTGCAAACCCTCGGTCGTCGAAGGAGCCACCGAGTTCAAGGGAAAGATCGCCAGGTCATACCAAGACTCCAAGGAGTGGTGGCCGAAGCCCGTCACGCCGCCGAAGGACGCCCCCAACGTCATCATTTTCCTGCTGGACGACGTCGGCTTCGCCCACATCGGTTGCTTCGGAGGGCTGATCGAGACACCGAATATCGATCGGCTGGCCATGAACGGGCTGCGGTTCAACAACTTCCACACCACGGCCCTGTGCTCACCGTCGCGGGCGACGTTGATGGCCGGCCGCAACCCCCACTCGATCGGTCTGGGAAGCCATGCCCTGACGGCCATGGGCTTCCCCGGCTACAACGCCATGGTGCCTGCGAGCGCCAAGTCTGTTGCCAACTACCTGCAGGACGCGGGCTACGTGAACTACGCCCTGGGCAAGTGGGACCACACCCCGCTCTACGAGGTCTCCCAGGTCGGACCCTTCGACCGCTGGCCCAGCGGCGAGGGCTTCGATCACGCCTACACGTTCATGGCCGCAGACGTGCACCAGTACATCCCGGTGATGTGGAACGACCACACCCCGGAGCCGTACCGCAAGACCTACCACCTCGATCGGGACCTCGCCGATCGCGCGATCCACTGGATCACCGGCCACAAGTCCATCAAGCCGGACCTGCCGTTCATGATGCTCTGGGCCTCGGGCTCGATGCACTCACCACACCACGCACCGGAGGAGTACAGGAAGAAGTATCGCGGCAGGTTCGACATGGGCTGGGACGTGGCGCGGGACCGGATCCTGGAGAACCAGAAGCGGCTCGGCATCATCCCGGAGAACACGAAGCTCACCGTTCGGATTCCCGAGATCAAGGCCTGGGACTCGCTCGGCCAGGATGAGAAGAAGCTCTACGCCCGGCAGATGGAGGTTTTCGCGGCCCAGATGGAGCTGGCCGATCAGCAGATCGGCCGCGTCGTCGCCGAGTTGGAGCGCATCGGCGAGCTCGACAACACGCTGATCTTCGTCACCTCCGACAACGGCGCCAGCGGCGAGGGTGGTCTGGCGGGCACCTTCAACGAGACCTACGTGCTGAACGGCCTGCAGACGCCCATCGAGGCCAACCTGCGCAAGTACGATCGGTGGGGCGATGAGACCACCTACCCCCACTACCATGCTGGCTGGGCGATGGCCGGTAACACGCCGTTCCGCTACTTCAAGCAGAGCGAGCACCGCGGCGGCCAGCACGATGCCCTCATCGTGCACTGGCCGCAGGGGATCCGGGCCAAGGGCGAGATCCGCAGCCAGTACCACCACATCAGCGACATCGCGCCGACCATCCTCGAAGCCACCGGCGTCGAGATGCCCAAGGTCTACCACGGCGTCAAGCAGCAACCGATGGACGGCGTGTCGATGCGCTACTCCTTCGACGACCCCGGTGCCGCCAACCGCAAGAAGCGCCAGTACTACGAGATGTTCGGCAACCGGGCGATCTGGGTGGATGGCTGGAAGGCCGTGTCCCTGCACGCCAAGCGCATGCCCTGGAATGTCAACGTCACGCTGCCGTTCGACCAGGACGAGTGGGAGCTCTACCACGTCGCCGAGGATTTCTCGGAGAGCACGAACCTGGCGGCGAAACACCCCGGCAAGCTCGAGGAGCTCAAGAAAACCTTCGACGAGGACGCGTGGAAGTACAACGTCTACCCGCTCTACGACGACATGGTCAAGCGCAGTGCCAAGCAGCAGGACCGCCTGTTCGGCGATCAGAAGGAGTTCGTCTACTACTCGCCAGGAGCGATCCGCATCGCCGAGAAGGCCTCCGCCCCCGTCAAGAACCGCTCTCACACGATCACCACCACGATCGACCTCGACGGCCACGAGCGGGGCGTGATCGTGGCAGTCGGCGGCATGACCGGCGGCTTCACGATGTTCATCAAGGACGGTCGTCTCTACTACGACTACAACTTCCTGGATGGCGTCTACTACACGATGAAGTCGCCGCCGCTGCCCAGGGGCAGGACCGAGCTGGGGTTCGTGTTCACGAAAACCAAGGAGTTCGGCGGCAAGGGCGAGTTGCACGTCAACGGCAGGAAGGTCGACGAGACCGACATGCCGCGGATGCACATCAGCACGTACTCCCTGGCCGAGACCTTCGACGTGGGCCGCGACACCGGTACCCAGGTCTCCAAACTCTACGACGGTCCGTTCCCGTTCGAGGGCAAGCTGGACAGGGTGCTCATCCGCCTGACGCATTGAGCCTCCTCCGTGGCCTTGCGCTTCACTTGGCGCCCCGGCGCGGTGGTCTGCATGAGGACAGTGCTGTGAAAACGAGAACCTGGGTCTCCCTTCTTCTGTACTCGGTCGTGAGTGCGTTCCTTTCTGCGGGCGCGATCGCACAGCAGGACCCGCCGCTGAAGCCGCAGGATCCGGCTGCACAGCAGGGACTGCTCCCCATTCCCGAGTTCGGGGGGAGCTGGCTTGACCGCGCCTACCTCACCGGCGACTGGGGAGGCGCGCGCGACGCCCTGGCCGAGGCCGGAATCCAGTTCGACCTCGAGTGGATGCAGTATGTCCAGGGTGTGTCGCACGGTGGTCTCGACACCGGGACGGAGTACGGCGGGACCGTCTCTACCAGGCTCAAGCTCGATCTCATGCGCATGGGCGTCATGCCGGGGGCCTTGGTGGACGTTCGGGCTCTGAGCAGGTACGAGAACTTCATTGGCGCGAGGTCGGGTCAGGTGCTGCCCGTCAACGCCAACGGCATCGCCCCGCTGACAAGCCCCCCATACGACGACATCTTCGTTGCTGTAACGAACCTGACCTACACCCAGTACCTCTCCGAGAGTGTTGCCGCGTACGTCGGGAAGATCGACTTGTTGGACGGGGATCAGAACGAGTTTGCGACCGGACGCGGTGCCTCGCAGTTCATGAACTACAACTTCGTGTTCGCCGCGCCCACAGCGCTCGTCCCGGCCAGCGCGCTGGGAGCCGGCGTTCTCTTCGCACCCGACAAGCAGTGGAGCGTTGCGAGCACGCTGCTCAGCTCCACGGACACCTCGACCACCGTGGGGTTCGACGATATCGACGGCGGGATCTCTGCCACCGAGGCGAGGTTCCAGTACCGCCTGGGGGACCTGCCCGGCGGAACCAACGGCTCGTTCGTCTACTTCTTCAGCACGGACCTGGTGGACTTGAACAGCAGGCTGGATTTCCCGCCGGGCGAAGGCCCCCTGTTCCGCAGGAAGGACCATACGTGGATAGCCGTCTTCTCCGGCTGGCAGTATCTCTACACGGAAGAGGCTCCGGGTCAGGAGCCGCTCAACCTGGCCAACGGGCGTCCGGACCTCCAAGGGGTCGGTCTCTTCGGCCGCATCGCGTTCGCCGACAAGGACACCAACCCGTGGAAGTTCACGTTCAGCGTCGGCGTCGGTGGGCGGGGCATCGTGCCGACACGGGACGACGACGTGTTCGGTGTTGGCTACTACTACGCCGACGTCGACCCTGACCGCTTCAGCGGCCCGCTCAACTTCGAAACGAGGAGCCAGGGGTTCGAGGCCTTCTACAACATCGCCCTCACCCCCGCTGTCCATCTGACCTTCGACGCTCAGGTGCTCGACACGGCCCTGCCCGGCGCCGACACGGCCGTCGTGCTCGGGCTCCGGCTCAAGACCGATTTCTGAGGCTTGGGGAAGAAGACAGGGAACGCCGGGCTATCGGACTAGAAGCCGATGACGCCGGTCCCGCCGTTGCTCATCGCAAAGCCCGCGGCATTGGCCGCGCTGTCCTGGACCCAGGCCTGGTTGTGGAAGGTCAGGCCCTTGAGTGAGTTGCTGAACGGCACCGTCGAGAGCAACCGGAACCTGCCGCTGCCCTGTTCTGCGATCGGCAGCGGCCGCTCGAAGGCGACCAGCAGGTTGCAGTTCGGCATGCCCATGAAGGCGAGCGACAACGGGAGTTGGTTGCCACTCCACGCGGTCTTCGAGAGGCCGAAGAGGAGCAGCCCCGGCGCGCGCGGCTTCAGATTGGTCACGTCGAGCTGCCAGCTGAAGCCCAGGGCGGGAGCCGACGCGGTGATTCGGGGGACGATGGTGCCGCCGCTGCCGCTGCTGCCACAGCCGTTGCCGAACGTCGTGTAGCTGGCGCGGACGAACCTGGTGGTGCCCGACCAGACCTGGACGCGGCCCGCCTGGCTGCCGCCGCTGTTGAAGCCCGGTGCCCCGGTCACGATGTCCGGCACGCCGTCCCGGTCGAAGTCGCCGGCCGCTGCCAGCCCGGTGCCGAACTGATCGTAGAGCTGGCCGCCGTACAGTTCGTCCAACGACCCGCCGGTCTTGCCAGAGACCAGGCGCACGTAGGCGAAGCCGGTGGTGGAGTATGCAGCCACGGCAAAGTCATCCACCTTGTCGCCGTCCAGGTCGCCGAGTCGGGAAACGCGGCGCCCGAACCGGGCGTAGCCGGACAGGAACGCTCTGGCGCCGACCGTGTAGATGGTGCTGCCATCCTTGCCGGAGTAGGCCCGGGCATAGCCTTGCAGGGGACCGATCGGGCACTGGCGGGTGAGGGTATGATCCGTCGTCGCGCCGGCGATGAAGTCGGGCACGCCGTCGTTGTTGACGTCACCGACGCCGGCGACCGCGGCCCCCAGGAGGTCGCCACCGTTGCCGGTCACCTGCACGAGGATCGTGTTGTCCTTGCCCGAGAGCACCAGCACGCGGCCCAACGGAGCACAGATCTGGCCCGTATAGCCCTGCTCCCCGACCACGATGTCGGCCTGACCGTCTCCGTTCACGTCGCCGGCGCCGGCGACCGCGGTCACCAGGATGGCCGGGTTCCCGCCCTTGCCGCCGATCGTGCGGATCACCTTGGCGTCGCTCCCGGAGTAGACCGTGACATCACGGGACAGGCTGCGGGCGGCAAAGTCCGGAACCCCGTCCTTGTTGACATCGCCCACGAACGCGACGTCGGCGCCGACCTTGTGACTGCTGTTCGCGCCCACGATGAAGAACAGGCGCTTGCCGGTCTTGCCCGAGTAGAGTGCCAGGTATCCCGCGTTGGTACTCGATGCCTGGGGTGCCCCGACCAGCACGTCGGCATGGCCGTCGGCATCGACGTCCTGCACCGCGAGACCGGTGCCGAAGCGGTCGTAGCCGGCAGTGCCCGCGAAGGTGTGCAGCACGGTGTTGTCCTTGCCGGAGAAAACACGCACCTCGCCGATGCCACCGAGTCGGAAGGGTGCCGAGGCGACGATGTCGGGATAGCCGTCGTTGTTGATGTCGCCGGCGGCAACCACCGAGCCAAGCAGATCTCCGCTGCTCTGGCCTACATAGGTGGCCAGTGGTTTCTGGGCGGGGAGTTGGGGCGCCACCAGAGCAGCCGTAGCGAGCACCACGAACAGGGCGGAGGGGAGGAGAACGACGAATCGGGTAGTTGGCGCTTTCATGGGGTTGCACGCACTTTCCGCCAGCCCCTTGCCCCGCAGACCACCGCGCGTTTCGAGATCCTCGACGAATTGTCAAACCACGGGGGGTTCCAGCTTGCTCACGGGAGATTCACCCGACCTTCCCTGTCTCTGGAGGATGGGAAGAAGAGGGCGAGACAGCGCCACGGGTGCGCTGTCCCCCGAGCAACACGCCACCCTGGGACACCGGCCGCAT
>QJVU01000303.1 GCA_003235605.1 Planctomycetota bacterium
GCCCTCCCCTTGGCGTCCAGCGTGGCCTTGGTGTTTGCCAGTGTCCCGGTGTTGGGCATCGCAATCGTGATGTCGGTCCAGGGGTCGGGGTTCAGGGGGATGTGCACGGCCCCGATGGCGGACGCAAGGGTGACGCCGGGCGTCGTGCCCGTCACCGAGCCGAACACCCAGTAGCTTCGGCTGCCGTTGCGGGGGCCGGCATCGATTTCGAGCCTCTGCGCCCCGCCGGAGGCAAGCGACACAGTGGACGTATCGGTCATGAGGCTTCGCCGGTAGAACACGAAGTTGCCCTTGTCCTGGTCCCAGTTGCTGATGCCCATGTCTGCAGCTTCGGTGTAGACATAGTCGAGGGTCAGGGACTTCATTGGTGCCGACTTGAGACTGATCCATCCACCGTCAAGGTGCAGGGCGTACTTGTCGGGTGAGAGGGGCACGCCGTCGGCTTTGACCCCCACAAGAGACTGCACAGGCCCCTTGGTAAAAGCAAACAGCCGGCGGCCACCGCCGATGGTCTTGTTCTCGCCGGTCACCAGCCGCAGGCCGTCACAGTTCACGTCGGCAAAGAAGATGGCCTCCACGACGCTGGTGCTCTGGGTCTCCCAAGCAGGCTGGGTCGGCAGCTTGCCCCCAGAGTTGGGATAGAAGGCAGCCTGTGTCCACCAGCCACCGCCCACCAAGTCCGCGTAGCCGTCCACGTCGTAGTCCAGAAACCCGACTGCGGAGGTGTAGCCGTTGTGGAAGTACGCAGACTCCCACCACGGGGTGGTGGAGAAGGTGGTGCCCAGGTTCCGATAGACGCGGAAGGTGCCCCGACCCGACAACTGCTTGTTGTCGGAGATGGCGAGATCCGGCCGCCCGTCGCCGTCGACGTCGACAAAGCTGCAGGTGTTGCTGTTGTGCTGGGCACCGCCGTCCTTGGAGGCCCAGCTGGCCTGCGTGGGGATGGTGCCTGCGTTGTTCAGATAGAGCTGGTCCGGACCCTTGGCGCCGGCAAAGGCCAGGTCCAGATCCCCATCTCCATCCACGTCCGCGAACGCCACATCCAGGGTGTGGGTCTTGAGCGCTGACTTCCAGTCCGCTGTCTTGGAGAACGTGCCACCGCTGTTCAAGAAGATCCGGTCGTAGTCAGCGGGGTCGTAATAGGGTTCACCGGTCGCCACCGCCAGGTCCAGGTCCCCGTCCAAATCCACATCCCCCAGGGCCACGCTGAACGAGAAGAAACGGTCCGTGGAGACCCAGGCCGGGCTCTTCTGAAGGCTGCCCTTGCCGTCGTTCAGATAGAGCTTGGCCGCCCCCGGATCTCCAAACCTCTTGGGGCCCAAGAAGACCGCCACCACCACGTCCGGCCAGCCGTCCCCATTGACGTCGCCTACGTCCAGGTGGCCATGGTAGTCCACGTCGCTGGACTGCCAGTCGGGGTTCACGGGAAACGTGCCATCCCTCTTGTTGTAGTAGACCACCACCGGCTGCCGCAGGATGTCGTTGCCGTTGGCAACAACGAGATCCGGCCAGCCGTCCCGGTTGATGTCGGCAAA
Source organism: Planctomycetota bacterium (assembly GCA_003235605.1). The sequence continues at coordinate 1,536 of QJVU01000303.1, forward strand.
GGCACCACCGGTGGATACCCCGCCCTTGTCGCTCTCATAGTCGGGTGTCTTCTCGAACGGGATGCGGGTCGCCTGTGCCGCTAACGCCCCCGCAAGGAGGGTCAAGGTGAGCAGGCAGGGCAGGTGCTTCACGCTGTGGAAGGTGTCGCCGGACATGAGACGTGGGCGCCTTGCAGCGTCAGGAGATTCGAGAGCAAGGTATTGCAAGCGGCACCGCTTCGGATTGGGCACTAGTGCGTACCTGGCGCTGGCTGCGTTTCCGGCAACCGCAGGTACCATGCAGCACATGGTGGCGTGGAATGGCCAGAAGCGCACCGGCATGCGGCAAGTGCCCCGCGTGGTCGCGGCGGTGCTGTGGCTGGTGTTTGCCGGTGGCTGCCAGGGCCCTGGCACGCACCCTCTGCGCGTGTTCTGGGGCGACCTGCACGGACACACTGCACTCTCGGACGGCAAGGGGACACCCGAGGACTACTTTCGCCATGCGCGCTACGAGGCGCACCTCGACTTCGTGGCGGTGACCGATCACGACTTCGGCCACGGTCCGCCCTGGCGCCTCGCCGAGACCGACTGGCAGCACATCCAGGATGTGGCGGACGCAGCCACCGGGGACGGCACCTTCGTCGCCTTTGCTGGCTGGGAATGGACCTCCCAGCCCAAGTACTGGACGGGCCACGCCGGCGGTGAGGGACTGTTCGTCGGTGAACCGCGCAACTTCAACCACAAGATCGTGCTCCTGGCTGCCCGTACCCCGGGCGTGTTCAGTGCCAAGGATGCTGCGACCTGCACGCCGGACCTGCTGGCTGCCGCTGTGGGCCGGGTCGGCGGCGTGATCCACAACGCACACCCGGCATCTGGCCAGGATGGGCGCGACCAGTGGGCGTATTCCACTGCCAACGAAGACCTGTTCGCGAACTCGGAGATCGGGCCCGATACGGTGCGGTGGCAGGGCAAGAGCTATGCCCCGAAGATGGAGAGCACGGTCTTCGCGTTTCTGCAGGCGGGGCGGCGGACAGGCTTCGTCGGGGTGACGGACACCCACGAAGGCAAACCAGCGGCGCGTACCGCGGTGCGCGCGAGGGCGTTGACGCGCAGGGATGTTCTCGAAGCCCTCTGGCACCGGCGCTGCTGGGCGGTCACCAATGCGCGCATCGTGCTCGACATCGACGTGGATGGGCACGGGATGGGCGAAGAGGTCGAGACAGCCTCGAACCCCGTGATCCTGGTCCGGGTGGAGGGGACCTCAGGGCTGGAGGAGGTTGCGTTGATCCGCAACGGCAGGGTGATCCGGCACGAGCGCTCGCCGGCGACGCACCTGGCGTTCACGCATGTAGACCGGAAGCACACCGCACAGGCGTGCGATTGGTACGTCGTACGTGTGACCCAGACCGATGTCGACCAACAAGGCAACCCGTCCCGTGCGTGGTCGAGTCCGATCTGGGTGCGCCGCAGACGGTAGGATCTCCCGACCGGGACGGGACTAGCCGGTATTGTGGTACTCCAGGCACACGATCAGGCCGTTCCACATCGCATGCGCCAGCATTCCCGCATAGAGCGAGCGTGTCTTCAGGAGCAGCCACCCAAGGGACAGGCCCATCACGAAGTGGCTGATCAGGCTCAGCGGCGCCAGGTGCAGGATCGAGAACATCGCCGCCTGGACGACCATGGCCTCGGCCGGCTTCATGACCCGCTGGAGCCGGGCGAAGATCACGCCGCGAAAGGCAAGTTCCTCGATCACCGCTGGGCAGATCGAGATCAAGATGACCGCGGACCAGACCGGCCAGTCCTGCTCGCGGAAGCTGTCGGTGGTGTTTTCTGACTTGAGGTTGAGCAACTCACCCAGCATCCACAAGTACGACCACATGAACAGCCCCAGCCCGAGCAGCACCACCAACGTGATGGTCAATGCCATGCCCAAGTCAGGTGGGGGGGTTGTCAGCACGCGACGGATCGCGGCGCCATCCTGGGTGCAATACCCGACAACGACGGCGGCCATGACCACCGTCATGAGAACGTCCGCATACAGGATGTCCGCGTCGAGTTTGTTGATGGCGATGCCACCGATGCCGATCACCACCAGCAGGATCACCCAGAGGATCAGAGCCGGTTGCAGCTCCCGCCAGAATCGGACTCCCGCTCCCATGTAGGCGGACACCTTGTCACTGCGTCCAAGGCGGCGGCGTTGCGGTGCGGTAGGCGGCGGTGGCGGCAGTGCGGACGGTGCGGTAGGCGGCGGTGGCGGCAGTGCGGACGGTGCGGTAGGCGGCGGAGC
>QJVU01000149.1 GCA_003235605.1 Planctomycetota bacterium
AAGCCTGCAACCTCGGCTCCATCAACCTCGCCCACATGGTCCGCAGGACCGCCAACGGGGCGGAGATCGACCATGACAGGCTGGCGAAGACCGTGCATGTCGCCATGCGGATGCTGGACGACATCATCGAGGTGGGGCACTGGCCGGACCCGCGGATCCAGGCGGCGGTGCAGGGCAATCGCAAGGTGGGGCTGGGAGTGATGGGCTTCGCCGAGTTGCTGATCCTCCTGGGGGTCGCCTACGCGTCGCCCGAGGCCACACGGGTCGCGGAGGAGCTGATGGGGTTCATCCTGGACCGGGCCCGCATGGCATCCGCCGAGCTGTCCGGTGAGCGCGGGGTGTTCCCCCACTGGGCGGAGAGCGTCCACGCGCAGCGGGGAACCCGCCTCCGCAACGCGACCTGCACTGCGGTTGCCCCGACCGGGACCATCAGCTGCCTCGCCGGCACATCCGCCAGCATCGAGCCCTTGTTCGCCCTTGCCTATCGCCGGGAGCACGTGCTCCACAACCAGACCCTTCACGAGCTCAACCCGCTGTTCTCGGGCTATGCGAGACAGCGGGGCTTCTACTCCGAGCAGCTCATGCGCCACATCGCGGAACGGGGAAACCTGTCCTCGGCGGTCGGGGTCCCGGAGCCGGCCAGGCGGTTGTTCCGGACTGCCCTGGAGATCGCCCCTGAGGACCACCTGCTCGTCCAGGCCGCTTTCCAGAAACACGTCGACAACGCTGTCTCGAAGACCGTGAACCTGCCGGAGGATTCACCGCCGGAGACCATCGCCGCGATCTACCGCAGGGCCTGGGAACTGGGCCTGAAGGGCGTCACGGTCTACCGCTACGGCAGCAAGGGTCAGCAGGTCCTGTTGTTGGGATCTGATGAGGCACCCGAGCGGTACGAGCACTTCGCGCGCTGCGATCCTCACGCCTGCAGGCTCTAGCATGAGTCGGCACCAGCACGAGTCGGCACCAGCACGAGTCGGCCCCGGCACGACTCGGCGCTCGAGGCGTCCTAGCAGGTCTCCAACCAGCTGGCCTGTGGTCCCTGCTCACCCCGCTCCTCGACGAAGCGCACCTGCGCACCGATCTCGATGCGTTCGAAGGTGTCTCCAGAGACCGCGTTTCGGTGGAAGTAGATCCGCCTGCCGCCCGAGTCTTCGAGGAAGCCGTGTCCCGCGTAGCCATCGAGGTGTACCACCTTGCCCACGGCATGGTGCTGTTCGTGGGTCTTGACCAGGTGGCGGTGTTTGCGGACGTAGTCCTCCAGCTGGCGCCGGGCCCTCTTGAACGCGTCACCGACGGCAACCTCGAGGTCTTCGTCCTTGTGGTGCTGGTCCGGCGTACGGCTCACGATGAGCTCCTGGCCCGGCACCGCCATGTCTATGCGGATGTCCCACAGGTTGCCCTTCTGATGTTGTTGGTGCGAGGCGGTGATCACGACGTTGCAGCTGGTGATGCGACTGTAGTAGCGCTCGAGCTTGTCGATCTCGTCGAAGCAACGGGCCTGGATCTCGGGGAAGACCTCGGCTCCACGCACGGTCACCTGGGGCTGTTTCTCCATGCCGTCACAGGATAGGCGGGTGCAGTGGTTCGGGCCATTCGGCCAATATCCGTACTACGGGCGGATCCCGGTTTCCGTAAGCTGTGGTTGTCATGCACGACGACGCGAGGAAGCTGATCCACTCCGTGCTGGGCTCCTTTTCACCGACCCTTGGGGAGACCTGCTGGCGTCCTCCCGTGGATATCTACCGGGAGGGACAGGACTGGTTGGTGAGGGTGGACCTTGCGGGGGTGCGCCCCGACGAGGTCGAGGTGCGGATCGCGGGACGGGTGCTGCACATCTCTGGCGTGCGCAGGGATCCCCTGGCGCGGGTGGGCTGGCAGGCCTACCGGTTGGAGATCGCCTACAACCGATTCGAGCGCACCATCGAGTTCCCCTGTGAGCTCGGCGATGCCACGATCGAGTACCGCTGTCAGGACGGGATGCTGCTGGTGGAGATCCGCTGCGGCGGGGGTGCCTGATGAGCGAGACTCAGACCCTCGCCGCGCTGCCGGTGCTGCCCATGCGGGACACCGTGGTGTTCCCAGAGATCCTGGTGCCGGTGGCGGCCAGCCGGAAGGCGTCGGTGGCGGCCATCGATGCTGCCTTGGCGACCGAGGAGAAGGTCCTGGTGGTTGCCAAGCAGAAGGACCCTACCAACGACATGCCGGGGCTTTCGGACCTGCACCGCATCGGCACCCGGGCGATGATCCGCCGCATGGAGCGCTCCGAGCTCGCGGTCCAGGTGCTGCTGCAGGGACTGGAGCGGGTGGAGATCCTGGGACTGGAGCGGGAAGCGCCCTACCTGGACGCTCGCATCAGGGCCCTGGAAGTTCCCCAGGACGGCGGCGCGGAGGTGGAGGCGCTGCAGCGCGCCGTCGTCGAGCTGGGTGCCGAGGTGCTGGGCCTGATCGGCCCCCACGCCGCGATGGTTGCCCAGAACCTCGCCCAGATAAAGGATGCGCTGCAGCAGGTGTTCCTGATCGCCTCGCTGATCCGACTGGACACCGAGAAGCAACAGGCGCTCCTGGAAACTCGGACGCGCAAGGAAGCCCTGAAGCTTCTGCATGGCTACCTCACCCATGAGCGCCAGGTGCTCCAGCTGCGGCGTGAGATCACCAGCCATACCGAGAGCGAGCTGAGCAAGGAGCAGCGGGAGTTCTTCCTGCGGCGGCAGCTGAGGGCCATCCAGGAGGAGCTCGGCGAGGCCAGCCCCGAACAGGCCGAGGTGAACGAGCTTCGCCAGCGGCTCGAAGGCGCCGATCTGCCCGATGCCGTGCGCAAGGAGGCCGAGCGCGAGCTGTCCCGTCTCCAGCGACTGCCGAGCTCGGCGCCGGACTACCAGTTGACCCGGACCTTCCTGGAGCTGATCGCCGAGTTGCCTTGGAAGAAGCTCACCACCGATGTCATGGACCTGGAGCGGGCCCGGGAAGTCCTCGACGAGGACCACCACGATCTCGAGGATGTCAAGGAACGCATCCTTGAGCATCTGGCGGTGTTGAAGCTGAACCCGGAGGCGCACGCACCGATCCTCTGTTTCGTGGGACCGCCGGGCGTCGGCAAGACGTCCCTGGGGAAGTCGATTGCGCGGGCCATTGGCAGGGAGTTCGGGCGGATGAGTCTGGGGGGCATGCACGACGAGGCGGAGCTGCGCGGCCACCGGCGCACCTACATCGGCGCCATGCCTGGACGCATCATCCAGGCGGTCCGCCGCGCCGGTGTCCGCAACCCGCTGTTGATGCTGGACGAGGTGGACAAGCTGGGCCGGGACTTCCGCGGGGATCCGGCAGCGGCGCTCCTGGAGATCCTGGATCCGGCGCAGAACCACGAGTTCCGGGACAACTACCTCGACCTGCCGTTCGACCTCTCGAAGGTGTTCTTCATCGTGACCGCCAACATGCTGGACACGATTCCGACGCCCTTGCTGGATCGCCTGGAGGTGTTGCGACTGCCCGGGTACAGCGACGACGACAAGCGGCACATCGCCCGCCGCTACCTGCTCCCCCGGCAGCTGCAGCAGACCGGCCTCAAGCCGGAACAGATGACGGTCCCCGACGAGACCCTGGACTGGATCCTGCAGCGGTATGCCCGGGAGGCCGGCGTGCGGGAGCTGGAGCGCCAGCTGGGGGGCCTCTGCCGCAAGGTGGCGGTGCGGTTTGCCACCGGCAGGACCGAGCCGGTCACGGTCCGCAAGGAGGATCTGCTGAAGATGCTGGGTCCGGAGCGGTTCTTCCCCGAGGACATGCGCAAGGAGCTGCCGGCAGG
>QJVU01000532.1 GCA_003235605.1 Planctomycetota bacterium
AAAAACGGGGGCGCCCTGGCATGGAACCGGGTGCGGCGCCAGTACGCCGAGCAGTGCAAGGCCAAGCTCGCCCAGTACTGCACCAACATGGGGCCGGACAACGTGGCCTGGGACTACATCGGCACGCCCCTCGACACCGAGAACAAATTCCCGGACATGAAGAACGGCTGCTTCAAGCAGGGGGCGTACCTGCCGCTCCAGATGGGGTACTTCCGTCCGAACGAGTACTGCGGCCAGCACGACACCCCGATCAAGCGGCTCTACATGGGGGGGGCGTGCACCCACTCGGGCGGCATGATCACCTACGGCCCGGGATACAACGCTGCGAACAAGATCGCCGAGGACCTGGGGATCACCAAGTGGTGGCCCGAGCCCGAGAGCGTCAAGAAGGCCAAGGAACTCAACCTGCTCTAGCTCTGCAAAGGAGACGACCATGTTTATTCGATCCACCGGCCTGGGGCGCACCCTGCTGACCTGCCACGTCGCCAAGATCGAGATCACCGACATCGTTCCGTCGACCCTGGAGCCGGCGAAGGACGGGGAGACCGAGCCGATGCGGATGCTGATGACCATCCAGACGACCGACCCGGTCAACTGGACGGTGCGGGGCTTCGTGGAGCCCGACGACCTGCGGTTGATCCTCAAGGCCGCGCTGAAGCCCAAGGTGATCTTCACGGCCATCAAGTTCCTGCTCTTCGGCGGCAGCTCGAAGAAGAAGGTGCCCGAACAGGCGAAGGCTACGGCTACCGCCCAGGCGTAAGACGAAGAGCGGTCTGCACAGACCAGGAGGCTACGATGGCAGACAAGAAATACGATGTGGTGATTGCCGGTGGCGGACACCACGCCACCATCATCGGGTGCTACCTCGCCCGGGCGGGCCTGAAGACAGCCATGTTCGAGCGGTGGCACGAGTGCGGCGGCGGGGCCTGCGGCGAAGAGCTCCCCGTGCCCGGGTTCATCCAGAACGTGTGCGCCCACTTCACGCGCTTCTACACCCACCCGGCGTACAGCGACTTCAACCTGCGGGACTTCGGGCTGGTCTACAAGTTCCCCGAGTACAACGAGGCATGGATCTACCCAGACGGCAAGTACATGATGGGCAAGGCGGTGTTCAACGTGGTCGACCCCATCACCGGCCGGGGCGAGTTCAACGACGCCAACGCTCAGCAGGTGGTCGACCAGGTGCGGCGGATCTCGGTGAAGGACGCCGGCACCTGTGAGGATATCCTGAGCCACTTCAAGAGCGGCTGGCGCAACGCTTTCGGGCACTACCGCTACACCGGGCCGGACGAGTGGGGAGCAGACGATCCGCTGGAGGCCATCTCCAAGGACTCGAAGTTTGGCCTGGATCCCAAGTACGGCCACATGACTGTGGGCGAGATCGCTACAGACCTGTTCGAGAGCCCCGAGCTCCAAACCTTCTACATGCGCGCGCATCAGACCTCGAACGGCCTCATGCCCTGCGACAAGCCAGGGTTCTACTGGCACATCCACGTGCTGGGCTTGGTGCTCTCGGTGGAGAGCGCGGCCATCGTGATCGGTGGCACCCACTCCATCAGCCATGCGCTGCTGCGCGCCTTCCAGAAGGAAGGGGGCGAGTTCTTCGTCCTGAGCGAGGTCGAACGGGTCCTGGTGGAGAACGGCAAGGCCTGCGGCATCCGGCTGAGTAGTGGCGAGGAGATCGCTGCCGACATCGTGATCAGCGATCTCAACGTCGAGCAGACCCTGGACATGATCGGGGAGCAAAACGTCCCCGCGGGATTGTGGGGCAAGGCCCAGAAGCTGAAGCAGGCACCTACGAGCCTCGACGCCACCGGCTACGAGCGTACCCAGCTTTTCTGGGGCAACGTGGCTCTCATGGACGCTCCGATCTATCCCCAAAATCAGGATCTCGGCATGGTGCCGCGGCTGTACTTCGGGCCGGCCGATCCAGACTACTTTCTTTCCGGGCGCTATCAGCAGGAGCGCTGGGACCAAGGGATCGCCAACCAGCTCTACCTGTTGGTGGCACCGGACGTCCAGTGGGACCCGACGCGGGCGCCGAAGGGTCGCTTCGCGGCCTTGGTGGAGGAGTTCACCTGCCCGTGGCGACGCTTCTCCGAGCGCGATTGGATGCGCATGAAGCGAGAGATCGCCACCCGGTTCGTGAAGGAGTGGGGCAGGTACGCTCCCAACGTGAACGAGGAGAACTTCATCGAGGCCTACATCACCACTCCCGACGACGTGGTCAACCGCAATCTGACCATGCCTCAGGGTGGCTGGGGTGCCCTGGACGCTGACGCCAGTCGCCTCGGACGGCTGCGGCCGTTCCCCGAGATCTCCAACTACCGGATGCCCGTCAAGGACTATTACCTCTGCTCCTCGGCGGCCCACTCGGCCCACGGCATTGGCCGGGGCAGCGGGTACAACTGCTACAAGGCGATCGCGAAGGACTACGATCTTTCCTACCGCCCGTGGGAGACCCGCGCCTTCTAGCTGGCGGTCACCAAGAACTGCGCGGCGAGAGCCGTGTCGCATTTGCAGGCCCGCGGGGTGGGATGCTCCCACCCGCTGCGGCCTTGAGGAGATCCCATGGGAAGACTCGACGGCAAAGTCGTGATCGTGACAGGGGGAGCCAAGGGCCTCGGCAAGGAGTTCTGTCTGGGGTTGGCCGAGGCGGGTGCCCGCGTGGTCATGGCGGCCCACCGGTTCGACACAGACGATGCCAAGCAGGCCAAGGCAAAGATCGAGGCGCTGGGTGGCCTGGCGGTGGAGGTGGACGTAACGAACGAGGAGGACACCCGGCGAATGGCCGCAGAGACGGTCCGGAAGTTCGGGCGGATCGATGCCCTGGTTAACAACGCCGCCATGTACGGGGGGCTGTCTCGGGTCGGCATCCTCGAGACCCCGGTCGAGGAGTGGGACCGGTTGATGACAGTGAACCTCAAGGGGCCCTTTCTCTCCTCCAGAGCGGTCATCCCGACGATGCGAGAACAGGGCGGCGGCAAAATCGTCAACGTCGCCTCCGAGGTGGCCTTCACCGGCTCCAAGGGAATGATCCACTACGTCACGTCTAAGGGCGGTGTGCTGGCCTTCAACCGCTCCCTCGCCATGGAATTGGGTCAACACAACATCTGCGTCAACGCGGTGGCGCCTGGATACACCGACACCCCGGCGAGCAGAACGATCGGCGACGTGCAGAAGTACGACGTCTCCAAGACCCCCCTTGCCCGGCTGGAGCAACCCGGAGATCTGGTGGGCGCGGTTGTCTTTTTCGTGAGTGACGACGCCAACTTCATCACGGGCCAGACCCTGGTGGTCGACGGCGGACGGTACATGCATTGAGCAGGCAAGGGCGGGAACGGGCGCATCGTGATTGCCCAGGAGGACCGAGGTGAAACCGGCTCCAGAATGCGGCACCTGCCTGACCCACTGGATCTACGGGCGCGCCTCGGCAGCGCTCGGAGAGGCGGCGCGCCTGCAGCTTCTCGAGACCGTCGTCGACGCGATGGGGGGCGCTTTCGGCCGGGTTGAAAGCCTGGGCGAAGTGAGCAACCGTGCCACCGACGCGGCTTTCGCCTGTGTGCCGGAGGCCAGGGGGAGTTACCGCGCGGCCAAGGAGGCCAGTAACCGCACGGCGGCCGAACTCCTGCCCGCTGCGGTTGCCTACGTCGAGGAGGGGGTTGGGCTGCGCGAGCGGTTGGTGCGGGCGAGTTCGCTAGCTGCACTGGCGAATGTGGCACCCTTGGGGGTGCCCGATGGCCCGATGGGTTTCGAGGAGGTCCGGGCGTTTCTGGAACGAGGTGACCCGGCC
>QJVU01000092.1 GCA_003235605.1 Planctomycetota bacterium
CCCCGAGATCGCCGAGATGCTCGACGTGACACCGCGCACGATCCAGCTGGACTGGCGCTCGGCCCGGGCCTACCTGGGCCACATCCTGGAAGGCGCCGGGTCCTGATCCCGATGAGCACGGAGTGGATCGCGCCTGCGCTGGAGCTGTTCCGCAAGGCCTGCGAGCTGCCCGAGAACGAGCGGGCTCAGTTCCTGGACCGCGAGGCCGGTGAGGACACCGAGCTCCGCCGCCACGTGGAGGCGATGCTTGCCCAGGACGCCACAGAGAGCGCGACGCTGGATGCACCGCTGGTGTCGCCGGGGGTCCGGAAGGCCCTCTCGAAGCTGGTCTGGGAAGCGGGGTCCGATGCCGAGGCGGAAGCGAATGCCGGATCGATTCCCAAGACGATCGGTGGCTACAAGATCCTTCAAGAGCTTGGCCACGGCGCGCAGGCGAAGGTCTACCTGGCCGAGCACGAGACGTTGCACCGCCAAGTGGCGCTCAAGGTGCTGCGGGCCCCGGTGACCGACGGCAGCACGAGGTCCGAACAGCGTTTCCGCCGCGAAGCGGAAGTCACCGCGAGGATCGAGCATCCCAACATCTGCAGCATCTACGAGACCGGTAGTTCCGAAGGGGTCACCTGGATCGCCATGCAGTACGTGCCTGGATCCACCCTGGCGGCGCACCTGGCGCGCCAGCGGGAGGCTTCCGGGAAAGCCGAGAAGGAGGCGACGCTGCACCTCCCGGAGAGCGACACCAGCAACCGGAGCGGCAGCACCAAGCCCAGCAGCGGCGCTGCCAGGCGCAGCGACCTCATGCGGGTGGTGGCGTTCGTGGAGAAGGCGGCCCGCGCGCTCCACGTGGCCCACGAGCACGGCCTCGTCCATCGGGACATCAAGCCAGGGAACCTGATGGTGGCCGACGACGGCCGGCCGGTGATCCTCGACTTCGGCTTGGCCCACACCTCGGGTCGCGATGGATCCCTGGGGGCACTTGGTCTGACGCGGTCCCAGGATGTCCTGGGCACGCCGCACTACATGGCACCGGAACAGCTGCGTGCCAGCGACAGCGTGGATCGGCGCACGGATGTCTACGCCCTGGGTGTGACCCTCTACGAGTGTCTCACCGGCCGTTGCCCGTTCGACGCGGTCTCCATCGAAGCCCTCTACCAGCAGATCCTGACGGTGGAGCCGCCGGCGCCGCGGAGCCTCAATCCCCACATCCCGAAGGACCTCGAAGTGGTCCTGCTGGCGGCCATCGAGAAGGAACCAGGCCGGCGCTACCAGAGCGCCCTGGACTTCGCCGAGGACCTCCGCCGCGTCCGCCAGTACGAGCCCATCCGCGCCCGGCCGATCTCCACCTGGGGACGGATGGTGCGCCTGGCCAGGCGGCACCCGGCGGTGGCGACCAGCCTGTCGATTGCCGTCGTGTCCCTGGTCGGGGGTCTCGTGGCCAGCCTTTGGTTCTTGCAGGAGGCCAACGTGGCCCTGGCCGCCCAGCACCAGACCATCGTGGATCAGTACCACGACACCTCGAAGGCCGCAGCCCGCGCCGACGTGCACGGCGAGGTCACCGAGATGAAAGCGCGCCTGCGCCGGATGGCAGGGGCGGTCATCGCCGCGGAGGATCCGGATCTCCTTGCCCGAATCAGGGCCCAAGAAGAAGAGAACCGCCGGAGCGGACGAATGAGCGGCAAGATGTCGAAGCAGATCGAGCAACTGCTTCGGGAGGCACTTGCTCTCAGACCTGCGGGACGAGCGGCGGTAGGGGACCTGCTACTCTATTGGGTGCGGGGCGGACTGAACACCCAGAGGCTCCCGCCAGGCCGGCAATCGGAGTTGATCGATAGGGCAGATCTGCATCTCCAGGTCTTGAGCGGACTGGAATCGACGGACGTGCGCGTGGTCCGCGCGCGGATCATGCTCCTCGACGCGCTGAACCGGGCCAGCAAGTACGAGGAAGCCAAACGGCGCGCTGAGGAGTGGCTTGAGGACGAGCGCGACGCGTCACGCATCGCGCTCTACGAATCGCGCCTTGGCGCCGCGTTGCTGGGGGTCGGCAAGCCGAAGGATGCTCTCGAGGTGTTGGAGCGCAGCGTCCCGACTGTGGTGGATGGGTATCCTCGCACCTGGTACAGCAACGTGGCGATGGCCAACCTCCTCGTCTGGTACGACAAGGACAAGGACAAGGACAAGGGCACGGCCCAGGCCTCGAAGGCAAGAGCAGCGGAACTGCGTGACAAGCTCTGGCAGTCGCTGCTCGGGACGTTGGAGCACGGAAAGCTGAAGCAGACCACCCTCGACCTGGTGGAGGTGGCGTTGGGGCAGCAAAGGCTCTTTGGCTGGGTCACGCGCTTCGGGAACGTGCTGCAGCCGCGTAGCAAGACCGTGCCCGACCCTCCACGTCTGCGGTCCGTCTCGGACGTCAATGGCTATGTGCGGGAGCTGGATAAGGTCTACAAGGACCTGCGCATCGACGACTCCGATCCCGTGACCTGCCTGTTTGCCGTCGTGTTCCGCCAGGCGGGAGAGATCTATCAGCTGATCTTGGGGCCCTGGCACCCCGTCGTCGGGCGTCTGACCCAGCTCTCGGTGGAGTACCTCGAGAAGGGGCCCAAGGTGCACTACGCCCTCGAGGCGGATTCCCACCAGATGCGCGGGGTCCACCTTGCCGCGTGCGGGCAGAACACGGAGGCCGAGAAGTCGTTCCGGCGGGCGGTCAAGGTGTGTCCCACGGTCCTGCTGCGCGGCGAGTACGAAGGTCCCCTGGGATCGTGCCTCGCGAGCAGGGGGCAGTTCGAGGCAGCCGAGTGGCGCCTCAGAAAGGCCTACGACGTCGCCCTCGATTGGCACGGCGAGTGGCGCGACCAGACCATCCAGTACGTCGAGGATCTGGTAGAGCTCTACCGGATGTGGGGCAGGCTCGACGAGGCCATGGCCTGGCATCGGGTCGCGATCAAACAGCGCAACAAACCCAAGGACCAGCTGTTCCGCGTGGAGACCTTGTGGCAGTTTGGACAACTCCAGGAGGCCCGCGCGGCAATCGAGGACGCCTTTGGCGGTCGGAGCGGTCCCCAGCCCCTGGTACGGCTGCATCGGGCCCGCCTCGACCTGCTCGAGGGCAAGCCGGACATGACGATGAAGCTGGCGAAGAAGGTGGCCGGGCTGGCGGAGGAGATGGGCGAGATGCCGCGGCGGCTGATGAGCACCGCCGCACACCGCATCTGGGCCCAGGCCTTGTTCGCACAGGGGGATGCAAAGGCCTCCCTCGAACACTTCAAGCTGGGTGCCACGGATCCCCGGGCTGACGGCGACGGCTTCTTCAGCGACTACGGCAAGGCCCTCGTCGCGGTTGGGCCCGACGCGAATGCTGGCCGCGCGTGCCTCGAAACGCTGACCACGGAGCGCAAGGAGGACCCCCTGGCCTGGCATGCCCGCGCCCGGTTCCTGGCCACGACCGACGGCTTGACCAAGGAAGACCGCAAGAAGGCAGTGGAGTGCGCGGAGAAAGCCAACATGCTGTGCAACCGCAGGCGGGCCTTCGTCCTCGCGATGTTGGCCGAGGCACAGTTCCAGGCCGGGGATCCTGAGGCAGCCCAGCGGACGGCAGGAGAGGTCAAGAAGCTGATGGCCGGCCGCGACGCCCAATGGCTGAGCGTGAAGCAGGCCGAAGCCGACTTCACGCGCTACCGGTAGAGTTGGCCCTCTGGACGAGTTGCGAGGGTCTCAGTGTCTACTCCGAGGCATGAGCCCTCAAACGGACAAACTGATCGAGGACGCCATCCGGCTGTCG
>QJVU01000427.1 GCA_003235605.1 Planctomycetota bacterium
GGAGGGGAAGGACTACGTCCTGCGGGAAGGGGACATTTGCCACTTCCTGATCGGGAGCTAGCTGGAAACGGACGGGTTGGCCTACTTGGTCTGGAAGCCGGTCACCAGACCCACTCTCAGACTCGTCAGACCGGTGGTAGCGGTCTCGTTCCCGCTGGTGGTGCTGGCGCTAGCCGGATGGTAGGCCCGCGAGACATGCCAGATACCGCCAAGGGGTGTCTGGTAGACCGCCATGTCCGAGAGGCCAATGCCTCCGGGCAGGCCCTGGTCGAGGAACGCGTACTGCACCAGCAACTCGAACGTGGGCACGCCGCTGAAGACGCTCACCGGCACCCGGTAGTTCCAAAGGCCGGTAGCGGCCGTCTGGCCATAGAGGTGCACGACCGGCAGAAGCTCCAGGTTGCTGCACCAGCCTGGAAGCACCGTGCGCTGTCTCTTGAAGCCGGCCATCATGAGAGCTCGCGCATTGGTCGTGGCGTTGCGCAGCATGATGCTGAGTTGGCTCCCGGTGAGCGCTCCCAGCATCGAAATGGACGCGCTGGATGGCGCAGTGCTGCCTGACGGGACGCAGCCGAGCCCGACATTCGACTTGACGACACCCCCCGGCGCGATGGCGTTGAAACCATCCAGGCTACCTGCCTGGTTCGAGGAGGCGTTCTTGTGCCGCCATTCCCAGCAGAGGTTGTTGTTCGTGGTGTTCAGCCAGATCCAGGTGGTCTTGAAGGGCGCGACGATCCCGGGAGGGTTCGGATCACCCGCCCCCGTGAAGGTCGGGAAGCTGAACCTTTGGAAGGGCGTCTGGCTGTCGCCGACGACTCGGACCGGGTTGCCGCCCAGGTTGGTGGAGAACGTCGTGGAGATGCTCTGGGAGGTCGCGCCCGTGCCGCTGATGTTCACCTGTACATCCATGGAGCGAGCGCTCCAGCTCGCGGTCCTCGACGCGCGGAAGGCGATGCCTCTCATGATGATCGGATTGCCGCCACCCAACTGCACCATCTCCGAGTGGTCATGGACCTGCTGGTACGTGGCGGAGCTGGCCCAAAACGGCACGGTGTTTCCGAGGCCGCCGCCGATCAGGTGGGCGCCGGCAGGAGACCAGGCGAACGTGGGCTGGGCTGCCGCGAGGTTGGCCAGGACCGGGCAGATCGAGAGCAGGACGATGGCAAGGCGTGGGTGTTTCATGGGAGGTACCGGACATTCATGTTACGGGCTGCCCAGCCTTGCAAGCAGGATCCCCCCCAGGATCACCCCGCCACCCACCATCTGCATCGGTGCCAGAACCTGGTCATAGCGCAGTCGCTCGATGACCGCGACCAGGAGCGGCTGGGCGAGCAGAGCCACGGCCGAGAAGTTGGCCGGGAGGCGGGCCAGGGCAAGGGCAATGAAACCCTGCCCCATGCAGTGGGCAATCCAGCCCAGGCCGAGTGCGGACATCCAACCAGCTGCGCTGGCAGGAAAAAACGGCTGCGGAGACGCGAGGGCGAACGGCAGCGTGGCCAGGGCACAGGCAAGGCTGCTGACGGCCATCACCTGCAGCGTGGTGTAGCGACGCCGCAGCACCTTCACGCCCAGCAGGTACCCGCCGTAGAAGACGGCCGTCGACAGGGCGAGGCCGTCGCCAAACGTAACCGGCCTGCCGGTCCTGGCGCCGATCTCGAGGTCCACGCTCAGCAGGATGGACAGGCCGAGCACGGCGGTGACGCCGCCCACGAGGAACAGGCGGCTGAAGCGCTCCTTGAGCCAGAGCCAGCTCGCCAGGGTGACCAGGATCACCGAGACGTTGGCAAGGAGGGTCGCGTTGGCCTGGGAGGTGTACTCGAAGGACCAATGCCAGGTGATCAGGTCGCCGCAGAACAGGACACCGGGTACGGACAGGAGCAGCCAGTCGCGTCGGACCAGAGGGGCCCGACGCTCGTCGGGCTGAGCCGTGCGCGCGCGCGTGCGGAGGCGCAGACCCTGCAGGAACAACAGCAGGAACAACAACGGCGCTGCGAGGGCCACCCGCCAGAAAGCGGCGACGGTGGGGTCGACGCCACCGAAGTCCTGGATGTCCCTGGTGAACATGGGAGCAAAGGCAATTCCCAGTGCTCCCAGGCACAGGGCGAGCAGCGGCCGGGGCGCCGGGCTCACCGGGGTCGCTCCACACGTTCCAGGACCAGGATCCCCCGGTCGGCGCACTGCCCTGCGATCCGGGACGGGAGCTTCGCCCGGGCATGGGCCCGAAGGCGCTGTTCCACCATGGGAGCAGTCGGTTTTTCCGTCGCCAAGACCACGAAGCGTGCTGGCTTGGGGTGGGTCGCCATGTCCACGAGCTGTTCGGCAGTGAAGTGCCGCGGCGGCAACGGCCGCCGCCGGGCGAAGTAGAGGACACGGGTCATGTCTCCGGTGAGGGTGGCTCCGTCCTCGAGGGACATCACGTTGTAGAGGTGCCGCCCCAGGTCCCGCTCGGCGGTCCGGTTGGGGTCGGTGACACGCAACCCGAGAAGCAGGCCGAGCAGGACGATGGTCAGGATCACGGGCCCCTGCCATCTGCGGGCGAGCGTCGTGATACCGATGGCCGCGACGGGAGCAACGGTGAACATCCAGCCCACGAGGAAACGCCGGCGAGGCAGGAAGGCCGCGATGAGCAGGAGCACCAGCAGCCAAGTCCAGAGAACGGGCTTCACGTTCTCCCTGCGGCGGGCGGCCCCCAGCAGGGCGGCCACACCCATGAGGGAGAAGGCCTCGATCCAGAGCCACGGCAGCTGCAGGAGGTGGCGGAGGAGGGTGAGGAAGGCGTTGGTGTCCGTGGCGAACACGGTTCGCTCCCAGTTGAAGGTGAGCTTCGGGGAGAGGTTGAAGCCCATTCCCAGAGCAGCGCGCCACGATGCCAGCGCCAGGACGAGCAGACCCAGGGGAACGAGGGCACGCCATGCATCCCGCGGGCGGCAGAACAGAAAGCCGAGGGGTAGGAGGACCGCCTCGGGCCGGAGCCAGAAGCCGACGCCGGCGAGGAGACCCAACAGCCACCAGCGGCGACGGACGCCGGCCCAGAGGGCGAATGCGCCCACCAGGATGAACAGTGGCTCGGTGTAGATCTCTGCCGCGAAGCGCACGGGAAGGTGGGCAACCGCCGCCATGGAGCCGGCGAAAGCACCACTGCCCTTGAGCATGACCTCGCTGGCGCGGGCGATGGGCAGGACCGCGAGCGCTCCGGCCAGGGCGAGCAGGACCTGGGCGCCCCGAAACGGGTCGGCACCCGACCATATGAGCGGTGCCGTGAGGAGGGGGAGCAGGGGCGGAAACACTTCGCTGAGTGCCGCGGCGGCATTGCCCTCGGCGAAGCGCTCCGCCATCCACAGGTAGTTGACGCCGTCCTCGGAAGGGACCACGGTGAGGACCGCGACCAGCAGCCGCCAGAGAAAACCCAGGACCACCAGGCTCCCAATGAACCTCACTGCAGGCACCTCACGGGAGGGCGGCTGCCAGGCCGGGGTCCTCGCCGTCGTCCTCGAAGCCACCCAGCTGGAACACCGCTTCCCGGTAGTTGCGAATGTCGAGGACGGAGAGGGTTTGCACGGCGCGCAAGGCAACGAGCTCGCGGCTCACCTCGCCATGGGCACGGAAGAACCTCAGCGCCAGGTCTCTGGCGCGCTCGCCGCCATCAACCGTCGGCACGTGGAACAGCTCCACCGGATGGTGCGCAGGTTCGACTTCGACGTCCTGGCCGGCGTGGATTCGGAAACGGAGCGCCGGCTCGGCGAGCGGGCGGTCACCATCGCCTACATGGCCA
>QJVU01000476.1 GCA_003235605.1 Planctomycetota bacterium
CGGCGGCGACCTCCTCCCCGAAGGGTGTTGCGGCATGCAGCAGGGCGAGGGTTTTCGCGCCGTGCTCGGCAAGCAGTGCCACGGCCGGGTCCACGTAATTGTTCGAAGGCACGTCGATCCCGATCGCGTTCTTGTAGCCCCGCGCCCAGATCTGCTCGGCGGAGCCAGCCGCGGTCAGCATCGGGAAGTTGTATTCCTCCGCGACCGTGGTGGCCTCCAGGGCCAGATCCGAGGAGTAGGGGCCAACCAGCAGGTCGACCTTGTCCTCGTTGATCAGCTTGCGGTAGAACTCGACCGCCCGTTTCGCATCGGACCCGTCATCGTAGTACACCAGCTCCACCGGTCGGCCGAGCAGGGCACCGCGGGCGTTGATGTCATGCACCCACATCTGCAGGCCCCGCAACTGCTCGGTGCCTGCGTCCTGGAACTGGCCGGTCAGTGACTGGGTGGTGCCCACCCGGACGGGCTGGACCTGCTGCGCCAGCGCGGTCAACGACAGGGCGAGCAAACCCAGAACAAAAAACAGCTTACGGATCACGGGGCGCCCCATTTACTTCTCCACGTCGAGTTCGCGCTTGGTGGACCACAGCCAGCGCACGGTCTGGTATTCGAAGGCGGAGCCGGTCTCGTAGTAGCGGAAAGAGACGGCGGCCCGGGTATCGATGCTGTCGAAAAAGAATGCAGTGGCCCGCAGCGGCTTGGAGAACAGGTCGTCCTGCAGGTAGTTCTGCAGGTAGAGATCCGGCACCAGCCCCACCCCGTCGCGCAGGTTGGAGGGCCCCAGGAAGGGAATCACCAGGTAGGGTCCCTGCCCCACGCCCCAGTGGCCCAGGGTCTGGCCGAAATCCTCGTCGGGCCTGGGCATGCCCATGCTGGTGGCCACGTCGATCAGCCCCAGCAGTCCGATGGTGCTGTTGACCAGCACCCGGCCGGTGCTCTGGAAGAACTTGGTGGGGCTGGCCTGCAGCAGGGAGTTGGCCATGGTGCGCACGTCCCGGAAGTTCTCGAAGAAATTGTGAATACCGGTGCGGGCAGGCTGGGGTACCACCGCCTTGTAACCACGCACCACCGGCAGGAACACCCACTGATCGAAATGGTAGTTGAAGTTGTAGATGCGCCGGTTCATCGGCTCCCAGGGATCGTAGACCGACGCGACATCGTCCACCCTGGTCGGCAGGATCCGGTCCGCGGCGAACACCGGTTCGGGGTAGTCCTGGGGCTGGCTTGGGGGCCCACTGCTGCAGGCGGCCAACAAAAGGACCAGGGGCAGCAGGGCCTGGCGGAGCGATGTGCTGTTCATCACAGACCCTCCCCGGTGGTGAAGGTGGACACCATCTTCAGCACGTTGTCACGATAGCTAATGTTCCCGCAGTGGCCACCGTGGGGATAGATCGTGGCGCGGTCCCCGAATACTTCCGGGAAAAAGTTGATTTCACCGGGCTCGAGAATCACGTCGTCGGCATTGTGCATGACGCTGATTTTGTCCGCGTGCCTGAGATAGTCGGCGATATGCTCGAGGCTGATCGCGGAGATGAACTCGTCCCGGGACACACCCGGATAATCCGCCCGGTAGTAGGGAAAGAAAAAGTCATGGTAGAAATCGGTAAAGCCAAGCCGGCTGAGCACCAGGCGATAGGTGGTGGGATCCGCGTAGCGGTCCAGTTGCAGACCCTTGGGCTTGACGTAGCCGAAATCGGTGAGCAGATCCGAGGTGAATACCATGGAGCTGGCGGAGATCCGGAATGAGGTGCCGACCAGCGCGGCCAGCTGCTCGTCGTGCAGATCCATGGCCTCGTAGGCCTTGTACAGGAAATCCCCCCCGATCGAGTCCTCATCCTTGTAGACCTTGCTGAAGGCCGTGACCAGGTTCTCGAAGAACTGGGCGAAGTTGTCCGGTCCCCCGGGGATGTTATCGATCATCCGGTCGAGCAGGGAGATGGAGTTGTACAGGGAGACGGGCGGGTTGATCATCAGCACCTTGCGGAAGTTGAATACCCCCCGTTCATCATCGAGCTTCGCCACATAGGCGGCGTTGAAGGCGCCCAGACTGTAACCCGTCAGGTTGAAGGAACTGACCTCGATCTTTCCCTGCAGCTGCTTCCAGATCATCTCCATCACCCGGTACAGATCCTCGGCATCGTGTTCGGCGTGACCGGGGACGCCGGTCTTCGAGGCGGCGGCTACGAAGTTGGGGTAGGTCGGCGACGAGATGGAGACCACGTGGAAGCCGACACTGTAGAAGGCCTTGGCCATCATGGTGTTCTTGCTGCCGTTGTGGGGCGCACCGGTGCCGGCGATGAGGAAGATCAGGGGCGCCCGGTACTTCTGCAGGGCCACCGAGTAGAGCATCTCGCGGTCGTACCAGATGACGTCTGGCAGCTTGCGGTCGGGAAACACCACCAGCCGGCGCTTCACGAAGGGAATGGTTTCCGGCAGTACCGCCTGGTACTCCTCCGGCGTGCCCACCACCGTCGCCACGAAGCGGTCGGTGATCGGGTAGCCGTAGTCGCTCACGGTGGCGACATCGGGGGTGGCGGCCGTGGCAACGGCCAGGGAGGCGGCGGCCGCCAGCAACAGACCGCACAGGCCGGCAAGCAGCCGGCGCGGAAGCGTCTTATCGATCACGTGGAATCCAGCAAGTGTCCCCAGAGCAGCAGGGATTCTGGCATGAAACATCCGGGAAAGCACTATCCGCCGGCGGCGGGCGGCCCCGGCATCGCAAACTCACCCGGTGGGCGGGCGCTCCCGGCACACCGCCGGGCTTCAACCGGTGGGCCGGAGCAGGCAGTATGGGAGCCCGGTGCAAGTGTTCAGGGGGGATGCAACGATGGCCAGGTGGTTCGCAGCTGCGCTGCTGTTGTGGACGGTGACGGCAGGCGCGGAGGATTCGGGGACCCTGGCGGAATGCAGGGCCATCGCCGGGGACGACGAGCGGCTGGCCTGCTACGACGACCTGGCGGGGCGCGCCGCCCCTGCGCCGGAAGCCGAGGCCGCAGGCACTGGCCTCACGGAGGACAATTACGTGCCTCCGCGGCTGCGCCAGGAACAGCGCAACGCCACCAACCGTTTCGTGATCATCCCCTACCACCGCAATTACCTGCTGCCGGTCACCTACAACAGCAATCCCAACAAGGAGGCCTGGAAAGAGGCCTTCCCCGGGACCAACATGGACAAGTTCGAGGCCAAGTTCCAGATCAGCTTCAAGGCGATCATGTGGCAGGATATCTTCGGCCCGGGCACCGACCTGTGGGGGGCCTACACCCAGACCAACTGGATGCAGGCCTACAACACCGACGCCTCCTCCCCCTTCCGGGAGACCGACTACGAGCCCGAGCTGATCCTGAGCATCGACAACGACTGGCGGGTGCTGGGCTTCCGCAACACCCGGCTTGAGTTCAGCTTCAACCACCAATCCAACGGCCAGTCCGATCCGGAATCCCGCAGCTGGAACCGCCTGATCGGGTCCGCCCTGTTCGAGCGCAAAAACTTCTCCCTCAAAGCCAGTGCCTGGTACCGGCTGCCGGAGAGCGACAGTGACGATGACAATCCCAATATCGACGACTACATGGGCAACGGGGAGCTGCAGGGGCTGTGGCGCTGGGACGACTACTCCCTGGGCTTCGTGCTGCGCAACAACCTGGAGCACGACAACAAGGGCGCTATCCAGATCGACTGGACGTTCCCCCTGAGCCAGCGCTTCCAGGGCTACGTCCAGTATTTCAACGGCTACGGCGAGAGCCTGATCGACTACAACGAGTCCAGCAACCGGAT
>QJVU01000584.1 GCA_003235605.1 Planctomycetota bacterium
GAGGAACAGATCCAGGTGCTGATCCACCCCCAGAGCATTGTCCACTCCATGGTCGAGTTCGTGGACGGATCGATGCTCGCCCAGCTCGGGCTCCCGGACATGCGGGTCCCGATCCTCTACTGCCTGGCCTATCCGGACCGGGCCCCCTTCGATTTCGAGCCTTTCGATCCCAACAGGTTCGCGACGCTGACCTTCGAGGAAGTCGATGCGGTCCGATTCCCGTCGATTCCCCTGGCCTACGAAACCCTCCGGTCCGGGGGCGACTCAGGGGCGGTACTGAATGCAGCCGATGAGGTGATGACCGGGCTGTTCCTGGCCGGCAAGACCTCGTTCCCATCCATCACCCAGAACGTCGCTGCCATCATGCGCAACCATCAGACCCGCATGATCCAAGGCCTCGACGATGTCTACGCCGCCGACCGCCGGGCCCGCGATCAGGCCATGGCGCTCGTCGGAGCTGCCTCCTAGCGCAACAGATCTACCCACATGCTCGAAAACCTGTTCCTGATGCTGCTGGTCGTCCTCGGCATCAGCCTCCTGATCTTCGTCCACGAATTCGGACACTACATCTGCGCACGGATGGCCGGCGTGCGGGTGCTGGTGTTCTCCCTCGGCTTTGGCAGGCGCGTTTGGGGCTTCCGCCGCGGCGATACCGACTATCGCCTGTCGCTGCTGCCGATCGGCGGCTATGTGCAGGTGGCTGGCGAGGACCCCACCAACCGTGAGTTCCTGGCACCTGACGATCTGCATGCCAAGGGCTTCCTTGCCCGGCTGTTCTTCTTCTCGGGCGGGGTGATCATGAACCTGCTGTTCGCCCTGGTGGCGCTGCCTCTCGTCTTCCAGAGCGGCGTCAGCTTCCTGGCGCCGGTCCTCGGTCACGTCCAAACCGGCGGCGCTGCCTGGCAGGCCGGACTGCAAAAGGGCGACCGCGTCAAGGAGGTGAACGGCAAGGACATCGACTCGTTCAACAGCCTGATCGTCGAGGTCGCGCTGGCCGGCCGCAAACCGATCAAGATGGTTGTCGAGCGCGACAACCAGCCCCTCACCGTCACAATCGAGCCTCGGTACGACCAGCACCGGGGGCTGCGGGAGATAGGCGCGCGTCAAGCGTTCGAGGATGCATATCCCCGCCTCAAGGGCGTCCAGCCCGGCAGCGCGGCCGATGAGGCTGGCCTGCGCAATGGCGACGAGCTTCTGGCCATCAATGGCACCGACATGCGGGGGGATGCCTTCGTCGACTTCAGCGCGGAGCTGGACAAGACCCCGGGCCAGAGCATCGAGGTCCGGGTGCGCCGCAATGGTGCCGACAAGACAGTGAACCTTGCCACCGGGGTCAAGAAGGAGGACCGCAAGCGGATTGGCGTGGCTCCGGCCCGCCGTCGGGTCCTCGCTCTCCGTCCGCACCCGGCCCTGGATGCCCTCGGGCTGAAGCCTGGCGACCACATCGTGCACGTCAACGACGAGGTCTTTGCCGGAGATTCCCTGGACCCGAAGAGTCTCTCGGGCCCCCTGACGATGGCCGTGTTCCGAAAGGGACACGAGGCCCTCGTGAACCTCGGTCCGGTTCCGGTCCCATCCGGGCAGCTTGCCGAGCTGATTGATGCGATCGCTCTGACCACGGACGAAGTCCCGCCAGGACAGGATGTCCTGCACCTCATGGTCGTGCCCCAGCCACTGGGTGCCGCGGCAGCCGCCGGACTGAAGCCGGGCGACCGCATCGTGGCCATCCAAGGGCGGCCTTCCGCCACCTGGGATGACCTGCTCCAGGCCGTGAAAGGGGTCGGTGACGCGCAACTTCACTTCAAGGTGCTGCGACACGACGGCCTCGCTGCCATTGATGTCACGCCAGCGGCCTACCCACACATCGACCTCGGCTTCGAGGTCGAGCTCTCCGAGTTGAAACAGATGCTGCGGGTACAGGGGTTCGTGCCCGCGCTCACCAAGGGCCTGGTCCAATCGGTCGACCTGATCAAGCAGCTCTACGTGACCCTCAAGCGCATGGTGACCGGCGATGTGTCTGCGAAGAACCTCGGTGGCATCGTCACGATCTCGCGCTACAGCTACGCTGTTGCCAAAGAAGGCTGGTCCAAGCTGTTCTGGTTTCTCGCGGTCTTGAGCATCAACCTGGCGTTCATCAACGTGCTGCCGATTCCGGTGCTTGACGGCGGTCACCTCCTGTTCCTGCTGATCGAGCGGATCAAGGGCTCGCCGGTCAGCGTCAAGGTCCACACGTACAGCCAGATACTCGGCTTGGTGTTCGTGGTCGCGCTGCTGGTGTTCGTTACCTACAACGACATCCTGAGGCTGCTCTGAAAGCTGTGCTCGCCTACCTGCGCCTGCTGCGAGCCGGCACCCTGTTTTCACCCGCCGCCGACGTGGTCGCCGGCCACTGCCTGGCCGGCATTCCGTGGTCCGGAGAGCTTTGGAGGGTGCTCGCCGCCAGTGTCTGCCTGTACGGCGCCGGCATGGTGCTCAACGACCACGCCGATCGCAAGCTGGATGCCGAGCTCCGTCCCGAGCGGCCTCTGCCCCGCGGCCAGATCAGGCCCGGGGTTGGCCTGGCTTTCGGGTTGGCGCTGGTGCTCGTCTGCCTCGTCACCAGCCCGATACCCGCCTACCACGGCGCCATGGCGTTGTTGGTCCTCGCTTATGACTACCTGTTGAAAGGCATTGTCTGGCTCGGGGCATTGGTCATGGGGCTGCTCCGGGCGATGAACCTGACTGCGGGAGCGTCTCTCGGCCTGGCAGGTGACGGTCAACTCCCCGCCGAGGTCCTCTACGCAGCCGCAGCCTACGCCGTCTACATCCTCGCCGTGACTCTCTTGGGAGCATTGGAGGAGGACACCCGAGCTCAGAGGGCCATCCGCGGGCTGTTCTGCGTACCTCCTCTTGTCGCTCTCCTGGCTCTGATGGGCACAGCGCAGCCCTGGCCTGCCGTGGGCATCGCGCTGGCACTGGTGGTGGTCCTGTTCGCGAGGCACCGCCACCTGCAGTGGGGTCGTGACGAGGTGCGCGCCGCGATGACCTGGCTCCTGCTGGGAACCATGGGCTACGCCAGCCTGCTCTGTCTTGCTTCGGGGTACCTCGCGGAGTCGCTGATCGTGGCGGTGATGATCGTGCCTGCGAGGCTGATCGCGATCGCGATCTCGCTTACCTAGTCGGCCTGATCCTGCTTGCCGATCCTGGCGCGGTAGGTCTCCCGGGCTTCGTCCTTGCTCATCAAGCCCTGGCGCACCATGGTCTTGAGCGCTTGGCGCAGCTTGGCTTTCTCGGCTTCGGCCATGGGCGGGTCTTCGGGCTGGTTCTCAGCCGGATCCTCGAGCGTGCCCTCCGGCTTGGTATCGAAGCCCTGGGGCACATCGTCTTCGTCCTCTCCTGAGATAGTTGGCACCAGGCCCAGCTCCGAGGGGTCTATCCGCTGCGTGGGCATGCCCAGGTCGTCGTCGGTCGCTGGCGCGTTCGTGTCTTGCCCTTCATTCACCGACACCTTGGTCTTGAAAGGGTCCTGGCCGAGGTGTCTGTCCTCGACCTGCGCGGTGCCTTCGGCGCGGAACTCATCCAGGACCCTGCCCACGAGGTTCCGCATGTCCGCCTCCCGGATCTCCTCCGCACGCTCCCCGCCGTCACCGAGCACTTCGATGAACTGGTTGGCGCGGCGGATCGTTGCGCGCAGGAACTCCTCCATCTCCGTGCGCAGGCGTTCGCTGAGCTCCAAGGCACGTTCCTCGGTGACCCTGGAGACGATGTCTGCCGCCATCTTGGTGGCGT
>QJVU01000452.1 GCA_003235605.1 Planctomycetota bacterium
TGGACCTGTTGACACAGGGCTCCCGTCGCTCCCAGGGGAGCATTGCCGGCCGGTTCGTGCACCGGATCAAGGACCGGGTCTTCCGATTGCGGGGTGGCGTGTGGGTGGACAGCCGCTACGAGCCGCGGGGCGAAGGCGAAGGTGAGTCCAAGGCGAACCAACAGAAGAGGGTGCAGGAGAAGGTCGAGGTCAAGGCCTTCTCCAGGGAGTACTTCGACCTCCTGCGGAAACGCCCGGAGTTGGCGCCGTTCCTGGCGTTCAGCTCAAGGATCCTGGTGGTCCTGGACGACGTGATCGTCGAGGTGAGCTAAGCAGCCGAGTCGAGGACGGGCAGATCTCCCCACCCCGGGACGGGAGCGCGAGCTTCCGTCCCGGGTACTATCTGGCCCGTGTTTCCACGCGCTTGTGTCTGTGCTCTCTCGGCTTTCTTGCTCGCGGCCGGTGCCCTGGCGCAGGGTCCTTCCACGCCTCCCAAGTTCGTGGACGGTGACCTCGCCACCCTCTCCTGCAAGGTGCGCCGCCATGGCAAGGCGGAAGACACCTTCGTGCGCCTCCACGTGGAGGTCTCGAACCGCGGCAGGCACACCGCCGAGCCGCTCTCCTTCGAGTTGACGCCGGGGGGCACCGTCCACCGGGCCCCGGAGCCGCGCCTGCATCGCTTCGGCCGCGGCGTGCCGCCCTCGGGAAAGCAAACCTACATCCTGCAGTTCCCCATGTGGAAGGCGCCCTCCCGGTTCAAGGCCAAGGCCAGGGTGAGCCATGCCCTGTTCCACGACGGGCCGGTGCTGCCGGAGCCCAAGATCACCGTTGGCCGGCTGCAGCAGGACACCTACATGATGAATGGCCGCAGCCATCCCTTGACCCGCTGCAAGGTGCGCAACCAGAGCTCCGATCCCGTGGACCTGTTGTTCCTGGCGACGTTCACCGCGCCCATGGACACCCAGGGTCTGCTGCACCTGCACCTTGCCGCCGGCGAGGAAAAGGAGTGGACGATCCGCAACCTGCGCACGGGCCTGTTCGAAGGGGGTGGCATCTACGACGGCGCCCGGGCCACCAAGCTGCGCCTGGTGGACTGGACCACGATGGTGAAGGGCGACCCCGCCCGCGCGGAGGAGACGGTGGCGGCGTTCCGCCGCGCCCATGACCGCTGGATCCGCTGGCCGGATGCCAGGGTACCCCTGACTGGCAAGTTCGAATGGAACGAGAAGGGGGTGGACGGCCGGGGCAAGCGGGACGCCAGTGGCCGTGGAACGTTCGAGATCCCCAGCGAAGGGGAACCGGTGGTGCAGTTCGCTGGCAAGGTCACCGACGAGACCCGCTACCAGGTGGCTCGGGACCTTGATCGGGCCTTCGAAGATCTGAGGCGTCCCAGCCTCGAGAAGCTGTTGGAGCACAACAAGCTCGTCCAGGTGGGGCCGGAATGGTTCGAGTTCACGGGCCGCGGCCTGTGGCTCCACCAGCCGGTGGACGGTGAGCCAAGGACGGTGCGATACCGGGTGGAGGGGGACAAGATCACCGGCTTCAAGCAGTTCGCCAGCAACCCCCTGGTGACGTGGCGCCTCCAGGAGGAGCCCGAGGGATACCTGGTTTCGGGGCGCGAGGGCCTCATGAGCGGCAGCGAGAGCGAGCGCCGGACCTTCCAGCTGCTGGGGGATCGGTTCGTGCCGACGTCCCTTGCCGTGGACCTCATGGCCAAGGTGGCGCAGTGGGACTACCACCGCCTGCTGCTCCTGAGCGACATGCGGTGGCAGGCCGGCCGTGCGGCTGCCGCAGCGGACAGGAAGCCCCCGGGGGGAGACGCCGCCGCCGCGGTGGCCGCCCTGTGGGAGCGACCGTACAGGTATCCCCGCAAGAAGATGACCCTCTCGGCCCGTTTCGAGTTCAAGAACCCTGGCACCGGTGGCGAGTGGGCCGGGTACCGCAAGGTCACCGGGCGCTTGAAGCTGTTGGGCTTTCAGGGGTGGCGACGGAGCGGCAGCGGCTACGAACGCGCCGAGATCGAACTGGACGGAACCGCCACGCCCCAGCAGGAGCTTGCGCTGCGTTCCGTGCTCCGAGGTCGCCTGGCCATGTGGGCCAGCCGGGACTTCGCGGGCCGGGAGACGTTTGCCGAGGCCTTTGCCGGCGCCACGATCACCAAGGACAGCGCCACCGGCGATCGTTTCAAGGTCGTCGGGGGCAAGTGGACCAGCCTGGGTGCCAACGGTGACCTGATCCGGTGGCTGGAGGGTGCAGCAGGGGAGCGTCGGGAACTCCGTTTCCAGGAGATCGAAGGCGCGTGGGTGCCGGTCCAGAACAAGGTCGGTCGTGGGGAGATCGTGGTCCGCTGGCGCAGGATCGCCGACGGCTGGCTCCTGCCCGTGGAGATCACCTACAAGCGCGTCCTGGGGGAGGAGTTCGGCATCGAGAGCCTGAAGCTGAGCGGCGTGCGCCTGGAGTAGGCTGGTGTAGCGCGACGGGACGCAGTGGGTCAGCCCACCAGGATCTCCACGGGGCGGGGATGGCCGAGGAACTCGTTCGGGCTCGCGGTCCGGCCGTAGGCCCCGGACTGGAAAACCACCACCAGGTCGCCGACCTGGGACCGGGGCAGCTCCACGTTGTCGCCAAGGAGGTCCAGGGGCGTGCAGAGGCAGCCCACGACGGTGACGGTCTCGCGGGTGGCTTCGTCCATCCGGTTGCCGATGGCGAGGGGGTAGTTGCGGCGGATCACCTGGCCGAAGTTGCCCGACGCTGCCAGGTGGTGGTGGAGGCCGCCGTCGGTCACCAGGAAGGTGCGGCCGCGGGACTCCTTGCGGTCCAGGATGCGGGTGACGTAGATCCCTGCCTCGCCCACGATGTAGCGTCCCAGTTCCAGGATGATCCGGGCAGCGGGAAGCTCCCTGTCGACACGCTCGGATACCAGCTTCCCCAGGTTTCGACCGATGGCTTCCAGGTCCAACGGCTCGTCCCTGGGAAAGTACGGGATGCCAAAGCCGCCGCCGATGTTCAGGTGGGTCACGGGAGCGGGTGCATCCTGCGCCAGCCTCAGGGCGAGATCGATGGTGTTCCTCTGGGTCTCGGCGAGGACGTCCGCAGCGAGGTTCTGGGACCCGCAGAAGATGTGGAAGCCCAGGAAGCGCAGGTCGAGGGAGGCCAGCTCCCGGAGCATCGCCGGTACGCGTTCGGCATCGACGCCGAACTGCGAGGCCTTGCCTCCCATCCGCATCGCGGAAGCCTTCACCTGGAAGTCCGGATTCACCCGCAGGAGGACGCGAGGCCTGATTCCGGCCTGCCAGGCCAGGGTAGCCAGCCGCCGCATCTCGCCCTCGGACTCCAAGGTGAGGGTGACCCCTGCCGAGAGCGCCTGGGACAGCTCGGCGTCGGTCTTGCCGGGACCTGCAAAGCTCACCGCATCGGCCGGCATGTCTGCCTGCAGCGCGGTCTCCATCTCCAGGACCGAGGCCACGTCGAACCCGTCCACGAGCCCGCGAAGGTGCTGGACGAGCTCCGGCATCGGGTTGGCTTTGATGGCGTAGCTGAGGGAGACCCGCTCGGGCAGGTGCCTGCGGAGATGGCCCATGCGCTCGCTGACGAGCCGGCGGTCATAGGCGAAGAAGGGCGTTGAGGCGGCACGCTCCGCGAGCCGGGTCAAGGGGATGCCGCCGACGGAGAGACAGCCGTGCACGACTGGAAAACGCGCGAGGATGCTCATCGGGTCAGGCTTTCACGGAGGAGTCCGCGGTCGATCTTGCCATTCTGGTTCCGGGGCAGGGAGTCCCGTGCC
>QJVU01000562.1 GCA_003235605.1 Planctomycetota bacterium
CGGAGGATCGACCCGACCTTCCGGCCGGAAAAGACGTTCACGGAACAGCTGCGCAAGGCCAAGGAACAAGCGGGCGCGACGGCAGGCGAGCTGCGCGGCGAGTTGGTGGGCGCGATGACGGACGAGACGGCGGAGGGGAACACGGGCGTGATGGCCGGGTTCGGGAGCACTACGGTGTCAGCAGACGAGGCCGTACGGAGCATTGGTGATCCAACTGCTGCCCATGTAACCCACAGCCAACATCTGCTGAGCCAGATCCCCCTGAGTGTGGTCAGCGCCGTCCGCGATGCTTTCAGTGCGCGAGCGGTGATCTACTGCCTGCTGCTGAGCAAAGAGGGAACTGTTCGCAGGGAGCAGATGCGAGATCTGCAGGACGCCGCGGATCCACAGACGATGCAGGAGACGCTCTACCTGTCCTCGAGCATCCACGACCTGGATCCCAGACTGCGGCTGCCCCTGATCGACCTGGCCCTGCCCGCCCTCCGCGGCATGTCGGTGGATCAGTTCCACGTGTTCCGTACCAACGTGGCAAGGCTGACCGCCGCAGACAGCAGGATGAGCCTCTTCGAGTTCACCCTGGAGAAGGTGCTGCTCCGCCACCTGGACTCGGCCTTCCTCAAGCCCAGGATCCCGGCCGTGAGATTCCACACCTTGAAGCCGATCCTGCACGACTGCGCAGTGGTGCTCTCGGTGCTGGCCCATGGGGGAAACAGTGACCCCGAGGCGGCGGCCAGGGCTTTCCACGCCGGCTGCAAGCAGCTTGCCCACCGGGGCGCGGTCCCCAGCCTGCAGATGACGCCCCGAGAGGAGTGTCGCATCGGCGCCCTGCACCAGGCTCTGGATCGGCTGGCGGAAGCTTCGCCCTGGTGCAAGCGACGCCTGCTCACGGCGTTCGCCCACGGCGCAGCCAGCGATGGCCAACTCACCTCCACCGAGGCTGAACTGCTGCGGGCCATCGCCGACGCTTTGGACTGCCCGATGCCCCCGGTTGCCCTGGGCGTGGGTGAACCGACCACCGTGTAGCCCGTTCCAGCCTCCTGGATCGCGATCCTCTTTCGAACCCGTAGCGACTCAGCGACGCCCCGAAGGAGGTCTCGTCATGCAACTCGACCCTACTCGGATCCATGTGGATCCGCACCTGCGACCGCCCCTGGAGGAAGAGAGCTTCCAGCAGCTGGTTCACGAAAGCCTGCAGAAGGCGCCTTGGCTCGGGCTGTCCCTTCTGGTGCATGTGGTGGCGGTGGTGTTGATCATCCTGCTGCTTCCGGAGCCCAGGGCAGCAGCTCCTGTCGCAAGGCTGGCTGTGCAGCCGGAAGACGACGCCTTTGTCGAACCCGAGCCGCCAGAGCCGCCGGAACCCGTCGATCCCGTGGAGACACCGGAGCAGGACATCGAGCTGGACAGGCCGACGAAGGAGGATTCGACGGATCCTTTGGAAGAGCCGCTTCCCCCGGGTGATCCCGAGTCCAACGACACGGAATGGACCAAGGACCCCATCAAGGTGCCGGGCCTTGGCCCGGGCGGCGGCAGTTTCTGCGGGATGCGGGGCGGAGGCGGCGGAAGCCGGGGCAGGTTCCCCCACCACACCGTGGTGCGCAGAGGTCTGGATTGGCTGGCAAGGCATCAGGACAGGAACGGCAGGTGGGATGCGGATGGTTTCATGAAGCACGACACCAAGGGGCGGAAGTGCGACGGTTCGGGCAACCCGGTCCATGACGTGGGCGTGACCGGCCTGGCGCTGTTGGCGTTCCTGGGCGAGGGCAGCACGATGCGGTCGGGGCCGTACCGGGACAACGTCAAGCGCGCCGTACGCTGGTTGATCGCTCAGCAACAACCGAACGGTCTGTTCGGTACCAATGCCTCCCACGACTTCATCTACGACCACAGCATTGCGGCGTTGGCCATGTGTGAGGCCTATGGGCTCTCCAAGTACAGGACTCTCAGGAAGCACGCGCAGGGTGGCGTCAACTACCTCGAGTCCCACCGCAATCCCTACGGGGTATGGCGCTATCAACCCCGGGACAACGACAACGACACGTCGGTGACCGGCTGGGCATTCATGGTGTACAAGTCCGCCAAGGACTTCGGCCTCCTGGTCAACGATCAGGCCTTCAAGCTCACCGCGCAGTACTTCGACGAGGTCACGGATCCCACCAATGGGCGTTGTGGCTACACGAAGAGAGGGGAGCTGTCGTCCCGTCATCCTGGGGACCACAGCACCCGGTTCCCGCCGGAGAAAGGCGAAACCATGGCGGCCGTCGGGCTGATGATCCGGTTCTTCCTGGGCCAGGACCCCGACAAGTGCGATGTGATGAAGACCGCCGCGGAGACCATCTTGAAGAAGCCTCCGGCATGGAAGCTGGATGGCAGCATCGACCACTACTACTGGTACTACGCCACCTATGCCCTCTACCAGATGGGTCGCAAGCACTGGCGCGAGTGGGCGAAGCACCTGACAGGAGCCGTGGCAAAGACCCAGCGTCTGGACGGCAACTTCGAGGGATCCTGGGATCCCGCGGGCGCCTGGGGTGAGGACGGGGGCCGGGTCTACTCGACCGCCGCGCTCGTGCTGACCCTGCAGGCCTACTATCGCTATGCCCGGGTCCTGGTCCGTTAGCTGAGAGATCGGTTCCCGACCCGGGATCCGGACGTGCGGCTCCACCCGGGATCCAGATCTAGATGTCGATCCGCTCCCCCTGGTGAGCCACCCGGAAACCCCGGGCCCGCATCCCCTGGCGGATCTTCTGGTCGGTGATGGCCGGGTTGGTGTGGTTCAGGTGGATGAATCGTATCGATCCCGGCCTCTCCTTGGCCCTCGCCTCCAGAAGCGTCATCGAGTCCACGATCGGTGGGTGCATGATCAGCGCTCGGATCCGCTCGGGCAGCTCCTTGGTGTCGTAGAACGTGCCATCGATGTACGCCACGTCGATGCCCTGCAGTAGCTTTTCGAGGAGTCCGGGTTGCTTGTCCCAGGAATCGACATCGGGCACGAACAACACCGACCGCTTCGGGCCAAAGATGCGGAAGGCCATGGTGTCCGAGTACTCGTCCCGGTGCGGCACGGGCACGGCTTCCACGGTGATGCCCGGGAGCGGCGTGAACCTCTCGCCACCAGGCGTGAACTCGCGGATGTCGATCTGCTTCTGGCGCACCAACTGGCTCCAGGGGCCGTTGCTGCGCAGGAAGGTGGCCATCCGCGGGCTCACGTGGACCGGCAGGCCATCGGTCGCGGCCACCTCCTTGCCAAACTGCATGAGGCCGGTGTAGTGGCCGATGTGGGCGTGAGTGATCATCACGGCGTCCACGGGACGCCGTCCGCGCTCCTGCCCGGTCAGCCGGTGCAAGAACGAGAGTTGTGTCCCGATACCCGGAGTCGCTTCGACCAGCAGCAGCTTGTGGTCCTGGCGGTCATGGATGGCGAGGCAGGCGGGCAGCAGCGCCCATCCCTCCCGCCGAGCGCGCTGGCAACACGGCTTGTTGCAACCCACATGGGGCAAGCCACCGTCCTGGGCAACGCCCAGGACCAGCACCTCGAAGCGGCTGCTGCCGTCCCGCACGGCGTCGCGATGGGCCGTGTCGTCCGATGGCATCGCCATCCTGCAGCCGCTCACGCAGATCGCCGCGCAGACGACCGCGGAGATCAGGAAGGTCAGGGCTGCTGTCTGCCTTGTCATGATGGGCTTCCCGAAACCTCCGATGCAGTGGGCTGCTGACGATAGCCCCGGCGTCTCTTGCTGAGAACACCGTGTTTCGGTTTCAAG
>QJVU01000295.1 GCA_003235605.1 Planctomycetota bacterium
CAGCTTCGGTGAGCTTGGTCTTGATCGCCTCGGCTTCGTCCTTGGAGATGCCTTCCTTGACCGGCTTCGGGGCCTCATAGACCAGGCTCTTGGCCTCTTTCAGGCCGAGCCCGGTGATCTCGCGCACGGCCTTGATCACCTGGATCTTCTGGCCCCCGGCGGCTTTGAGCACGACGTCGAAGCTGGTCTTCTCTTCTTGGGCCTCGGCCTCAGGGGCCGCAGCCATCACGGCAGCGGGGGCTGCGGCGGAAACGCCCCAGCGGTTCTCCATGGCCTTCACCAACTGGGAAGCCTGGCCAAGGGACAGGGCATCTAGCTGCTCGAAGATCTTCTCGAGCTTGTCGTCGAGCACAACGGTCTGGGTCTCTTCACTCATGGGGATGCTCCGGAACGGATGGTAGAAAGCGGTTTCTGGGATGTTGTTCTGGGATGTTGCTTGGAGGGTGGCGATCTTGCTAGCTCGCGCCTCCCTCCTTGTCGATCTTGGCCTGGATTGCGCGCGCCAGTCCGGCGGGGCCTGCGGACGCAATGCAAGCAGCGATCCCGCGGGCCGTGCCGATCAGAGCGGAAGCCAACTGGCCACGCACGGTCTGCTTGTCAGGCATGTCGGCGATGTTGCTGGCAGCAGCGCCAACGATCGCCTCGCCCTCGATGATGCCGCCCGTGACGCGCAGCGGCGGTGATTTCCGGAAGGGCTTGTTGAACTCGCGAACCAGCTTGGCCGCAGAGATCGCGCCTTCCTCGGCCGCGATCGCCACTCCACACTTGCCCTCGAACGCCGCGCGCATTTCATAGCCCATGGACTTGAGGGCCTGGCAGGCCAGGCGGTTCTTGACTACGACGTAGCCGAGCCCCGCGGCGCGGAACTGGTTGCGGATGTCGCTCGCCTGCTCGACGGTGAGCTGATCGAAGGACACGACCACGCAGGACCCCATGTCCTTGAACTTCTCCGTCAGGTCTTCCAGCAGGATCTCGTTGACCAGGTTTGGCATGGTTTCGCTCCTCAGCTCATGTCGACCTTGATGCCGGGCCCCATCGTGGTGCTGATGCAGACCTTGCGAATGAAGGCCCCCTTGGCCTGGGGGGGCTTCTGCGCGCGCAGGTGGTCGACGAACGCCTCTATGTTCGCGACGAGATCGCCGGTGGGGAACGACCGCCTGCCGACTGCAGCATGCACGTTCGCACCGGCGTCGGTGCGGAACTCGATCTTGCCGCCCTTGAACTCTCGGACTGCATCCCCCACGTTCGGGGTCACGGTGCCAGCCTTCGGGGACGGCATCTTGCCAGACGGCCCGAGGATCCGGCCAAGCTTGCCGACGAACTTCATCATGTCGGGCGACGCGATCGTCATGTCGAACTCGTCAAACCCGTTTTCGATCCTCTGCGCCAGATCCTGGCCGCCAACGATGTCCGCTCCCGCAGCCCTGGCATCTTCCGCCTTCTGGCCCTCGGCAAACACTGCTATGCGCACCCCTTTGCCGGTGCCCTTCGGCAGAGAAACGGAGCCACGAACCAGTTGGTCGGTCTTCTTCGGATCGATGCCGAGGCGGACTGCAACCTCGACGCTCTCTTCGAACTTGACGTTCGGAAGCTCCTTCAGCAGCGCAACCGCCTGCGACAACGGGTATGCCCGTGCGCGGTCGACCTGAGTCTGCGCCTTCACGAATCTGCGGCTGTGTCTCCTGCTCATCGCCGTCCTCCTCAGACCACCTGGATCCCACATGAACGGGCGGTGCCCTCGATGATCCTCATTGCGGCCTCGATGGTCGCCGCGTTCAGATCCTGTCGCTTGGTCTCGGCGATCTCGCGCACCTGTGCCTTGGTCACCTGACCCACGACCTCGCTGCCCGTGGCGGCGGCTGCTTTGGCGAGGCCGGCTGCCTTCTTCAGCAACACCGCTGCCGGCGGCGACTTGTAGACCAGGCTGTAGGTCCGGTCCGCATAGACGGTAATCTCAACGGGGATGATCAGTCCGTTCTTGTCCCGGGTGGCGTCGTTGAACTCCTTGACGAACTGCCCGATGTTCAGCCCGTGCTGACCGAGTGCCGGCCCTACCGGGGGCGCGGGCGTAGCCTGCCCCCCCGGGCACTGCAGCTTGATGGTGGTGACGACTTCCTTCTTTGGCTTTGCCATTGTTTGTCTCTCAGCGGTCCAGGCGAAGGTCAGGTTGACCCTTCTCCCACTACAAGAGGATGATCGATCACGCGGTGCTTCCGCCCTCGCGATCTACAGTGCCATTGCGTGGCTCCCTATACCGGTTCCACCTCCCAGTAGCCGAGTGTCATGGGGGTGGCCCGACCGAAGATGTTGACGGTCACCTCGAGGGTGCCTTTGTCCGGCGACACTTCCTCGACAACCGCATCCATGTTCTCGAAGGCCCCCTTCTTTATCTTCACCCTGTCACCCTTGCTGTAGTCCACCGACATCTTGGGTTGTTGGCGGCTGGCGTCCATGCGACCGAAGACCCCCTCGACCTCTTCAGGTGTCATGGGGGTCGGGTGCGACTGTGAGCCGACGAAGTCGCCGAACCCTGGCGTCTCCCTGAAGACAAACCAGACTTCGTCGCTCAGGTCCATCTGGACCATGAGGTAGCCCGGATAGAGCTTGCGCTTCTGGATCCGCCGCTTGCCGGAGCGATGGTCGGCAATGCTCTCCTTCGGCACGACGATCTGGGGAACCCGGTCCTCGAGCCCCGCCTGCTTCAGGCGGCGGATCATGTTCTCCCGGATCCGGTCTTCCCGTCCGACCTGCACCCGCAGAAAGTACCACTCGAGGGTCATGTGACTCATCCCAGTACCGAGCTGAAGAACCAGATGTAGAACCGATCGGCCACGGCGAGATACGCGAGCAGAACGACCACGGTGACCACGACCGCCATGGTGCCAGCCCAGGTATCCGCCCACGAGGGCCAGACAACCTTGCGCAGCTCGGTTTCGGTCTCGATCAGCATGTCGGCGACCTTCGGTCGGTTCAGGAACCGGTAGAGCAGGAAGCCCACGAGCAACTGCAGGACCAGCGAAACTGCAGCGCCGATGCCGAAGTCGCCGAGGATCGGCAGCTTGGTCCATGGCTTCACATCGACCTGGAAGTGGGCAAGCCAGCCGTTGAGCACGTGGACGAAGCCTCCCAGGATGCCGTACCCGGACAGCAGGAACAGCGCCCAGAAAGCGGCCATCCTGGCGTATCGTCCTTGGTCGGTCTTGTATCCCACGGGAAGCTCGGTCGTCTGGGCGAAGAAATTCGGGCGGGGGACTATAGCAGGCCAGGGGCCGCCTGCGAGTCCGTTTCGCGCCGGGTTGGATTGGCACGGCAGCAAGGACTTGAACCCTGAACCTGCTGATTTGGAATCAGCTGCTCTACCAATTGAGCTACTGCCGTATGTCGTTGCGAAGAAGGGCTATTCGATGATCTCGGTGACGCGGCCGGCCCCCACCGTCCGGCCACCTTCGCGGATGGCGAACTTGAGGGTCTCGTCCATTGCGATCGGGGTATGGAGCTCCACGCTGATCTCCACGTTGTCGCCTGGCATGCACATCTCGGCGCCGACCAGCTGGGCGCTACCGGTCACGTCCGTGGTCCGGAAGTAGAACTGCGGGCGATAGCCGGAGAAGAACGGTGTGTGGCGGCCCCCCTCCTCTTTGGTGAGGGCATAGACCTGCGCCTTGAACTTGGTGTGCGGGGTGATGCTCTTCGGCTTCGCCAGGACCATGCCGCGCTGCAGCTCATCCTTCTTGATGCCGCGCAGCAGGACGC
>QJVU01000514.1 GCA_003235605.1 Planctomycetota bacterium
CGCTGCGGCCGATGGAGTACATGAAGTTGCCTGCACCGAAGGTCAGGCGGAGGTTCCGGTCCCGGCGGGTGTAGCCCAAGATGATTGCGCCGGATACGTACGAGGTCGTGAAGTGCACGCGGGTGCGAAACACGTACTCACCGGGCTGCTGCCACTCCCGCGTCCGCACGAAAGCGTCTCGCTGGCGGGCTCGCCGGTCCAGCAGACCGCTGTCCTTGCGGGGTCGTTTCCGACCGACGTGGAGATCGCCATCCTCGGTGGCGTACCAGAGGCCCTTGACCCGCCGCTCCTCGTAACCGGTCAAGCCGCTCTCGTCCCAGCCGAAGAGGTCCAGGCGCTCCGCCGAGTCGAGCAGCGGGTAGTGCTTGGATGGGACCCTGGGCAGGGCCGGCAGCGGAATCGCAACGGTCCCGGTGTGTCTTCCGAAGCGGTTGTGCTCCTCCGCCAGGGCCCGGGACACCAGCGCCTGCCCGGCCTCCTGACAACCGTGGCTCG
This sequence comes from Planctomycetota bacterium, assembly GCA_003235605.1. The sequence goes on from QJVU01000514.1 coordinate 496, forward strand.
CGGCGCGTAGCTGGGTTTGGAAGAGCCGCAGCTTCGGCAGCGCGGCCAGCATCGGCGCGGCAGTCGGGAGTTGCAGCTCCCGGCCCCCGCACCGTCGAGCGAGCTCGTAGTCCACGGCCCACGCGGCATCCTTGCAGTTCTGCTTCGTCAGCAGCCGTGCCAACAGCTCTCCGGATTCCGGGTGCCAGCCGTCTGTTTGCAGGGACCAGCAGAGTGCGACCGCGGCCTCCCGGGTTCGCCCGACCTGGGCCAGGAGCTGGCCGGCGTTCTGGGCATGTCGCTGGCCGAACCAGGGCTCGGCATGGGTCCGCGACCAGATCCAGGTGGGCTGGTCCATGACCAGATTCCGTCGACCGGGCTTCAGCCGTCCGACGACGTAGCTGCTCATCCACGGCACGTGCTCGCCCCAACTCTGCTGGTAGCAGCCATGCAGGAAAGCCGTGAACTCCTTCGCGAACCCGGCAAGGTCCTTCGGCCGGCCGTTCTTGCCGTCGGCGAAGTGGCTCACGAACCAGTCCAGCTTCTTCTTCTGGCCGACCCGCCCGTGCCTCATGTAGTGGCTCAGGTTGCTCTTGTAGAGAAGCTTGCCTTTCACGGTCCACGTCCACAGGTAGACCCACAGGGCGTATCCCGCCGAGTAGTTGTCCCGGTAGTCGTCGATCGTGCCTTCGATCAACTGCGTCAGCTTGTGCACGCCGCCGTAGCCTTTGAGGTACGCATCCACCGGACCGCCGAGCTGCAGGTGGTTGGCCACAAAACCGCTCTCCTCGGCGCGGCCGTAGGCGCCACCGGTCCAGACCGCCTTGCCCTCGACGAGCCAGGACGGCTGGAAAGGATAGAAGGTCCCGTCATAGCGGTGCGTGAGCTCATGGGTGAGCAAGTGGCCCAAGTTCCCGATGTTCCCCCAGCTGAACTTGACGTTGGTCAAATCACCACGCTGGAAACCGCCAGCCCACCAGAAAGGTGCGCCCTCGGATTCCAGCCCTCTGCCTTCGGGAACGATGCGCACCAGGCCCTGGCGGGTCTTGAAAGCGTCGTTCCCAAACCAGTTGGCGAGGCGCCGGTCGTGCATCTCGACGGTCTCGGCTACGCCGAGCAGCGTCTCGAAGCCACAAACCGTCTGGATCAGGTAGCGGGCATTCGGGCTCACCGCCACCCCGGGATCGGCCCAGGTACAGTGCTTTCGCGTGAAGGCGTGCCGCTCCGCGGATGTCATCTTCCGCAGCTGCTCGACGGTCAGGGGCCGGCCAGTGACCTTGTCGATCTTTGCCCGCAGTTTCGCCAGCACCTGTGCCGCCGCATCCGGCAGGTTGCCGAGGTCGGGTGGCGCGGGCCCCTTCAGATCCTTGAAGCCGGCCTGGGCCCCGAGGCCGGTGAGGATTCGCGCGGCCCGGATGGCGATATCTCGCGCGTTACTGGTGTTGTTGCTGTCTTGGCGGCCATCGCCGTCGGATCCGCCTGCGTTGACGGCTGCGGCCGCCCCGGTCATGGTCCGCCGCAAGGCCAGCAGAACGGTCTTGTAGTCAGGTTCATGGGCATCACAGATCCTGTTCAGATCTGGCAAGTACTTCGCCTGCAGCGCGGGTGCATCACGCATCAACGTCCAGGCCAGGTCCGTCGCCCACCGGGCTAGGACGCCGTTGCCCAGGGACTTCGGACCCTTGGTCTTGAGCTTCTGGGCGTAGCGAACAATCTCTTCGACGGCCGCCGCGCGGGCGGATGCCAGCGCCCGCAACGAGACATGGTCGGCCGGCAGCAGGCGCTTGTCGTCCGGTTTGTAAGAACCGCGCTCGTCCGCGGCCGCGAGCCACCAGCGTAGCGACCATAGCGTGTGCGCATCGGAGTCACCGTCCTTCACGGCGGCCGCCACCAAGCCCCGCAACACGTGCGCAGACGTTGGCGCCAGGCCAAGGGCTGACTGAAAGTGCCGGGTTGCTTCCTCGGCGTTGCCCGCAGCCAGGGCCTTCTCCCCCAACAGCCGGCGAATCCGCAGTTGGGCTTCAACGTCTGTCGGACTGGTCAACGGACCTTGTCCGGGCGGCGCCTGACCCGCCACCGCCGTGACCAGGAGCAGGCACCACGACACCAGGCAGAGGCGACACATGCTAGTTGTGCTCCAGGGGGTGTAGCGCGCGAAACATGTTGGGAGGCCCGAGCGAGGGGGTAGGTTAAGGCCAACCATGAAAGTGACAAGACGGGTCGTGATCACCGGAGCCAGCCGGGGCCTGGGCATGGAGTTCGTCCGGCAGTACCTGCAGCGAGGGTTCGGGGTTCACGCTCTACTGCGCAAGCCCGGGAAATGTGCCGACCTTCCCCGTCTGCTGGCAGAGCATGCCGGGCAGCTGGAGGCAACGGCCTGCGACGTGGCCAACCAGGACTCCATCGCAGCAGCAGCCGCGGCCGTCCGACGGCGCTGGAACTCCCTGGACCTCCTGATCAACAACGCCGGCACGAACGGTGCTTTCAACAGCGACCTGGAGAGCCTCGACATGGATGACGTCCGGGACGTGCTCGAAGTGAACACCATCGGACCCATCATGGTGAGCCGCGCGCTGTTGCCGCTGCTGAGGAAAAGCCCCGATGCGAAGGTCGTGCACGTCACCTCGAAGATGGGGTCGGTCGCTGACAACCAGAGCGGCGGTTGGTGGGCCTACCGTATCAGCAAGGCTGCCCTGCACATGGTCTGCGCCAACATGGCCATTGAGCTCCGCAAGACAGGCATCGCGACGATGGTCATCCATCCTGGCTGGGTGCGCACGGCAATGGGCGGCCGCACGGCGCCATTGAGCACGGAGGAGTCCGTGATCGGCATGATGGAGGTGATCGACAACCTGACGTTGGAAGACAGCGGCTGCTTCAGGGACTACACGGGTGCGGTAGTGCCGTGGTAGGTGCTCAGGCGTTGACTTCCGCCTACTTGCCTGGCACGGGCTGTGTCCCCTGCCCGGAATGGAGCATCAGCTCGCGGTCGATGGTGGCGACCATCGGGCGCAGCGACTTGCGCATTGCGCTCTCCACAGCCTTGAGCAGTTGCTCCCTGGTCAACCGAACCGGGCCTCCTTCACCCTCCGCGTTTACGGCAATGGAATCGGCCCCGTAACTGCCGGGATCCAGCCGGGGAATACGGATGCGGACCGTGGCCTTGCTGCGATCGACCAGGAGGGCAGGCCCGTTCTCCTGACGTCGCTGCAATGTCACGGTGGCTGAGCAGGTCACTTCGCTGACCCAGCGGGTGATCTTCGTGGTCTTCTTGGC
>QJVU01000350.1 GCA_003235605.1 Planctomycetota bacterium
TTCCACTGGTGGTGGACGGACGCCAGCGCGTCCGGGCGGCCCGCGAGGCGGCGAAGCGGTCCAAGGCAGAGGGCGGACCCGAGATCAGGGTGCCCTGCATCCTGCGCCACGAGGACGACCGGGGCCTGCTCGCCGTGATGGTCTCCGCGAACGAGGTCCGACACGACGACACCCCGAAGACCAAGGCGAAGAAGTGCGCCAAGCTCGTTGCGGCGGGCTACACGGAGAACGACCTCGCGACGATCTTCGGGGTGTCCCGACAGACGATCCGGAACTGGCTCGCGGTGAACGACGTGGCGCCGGCCGTGCAGAAGGCGATCGACCGGGGCGAGGTGGCCGCCACCGTGGCCTCCAGGATCAAGCACCTTTCAGCCGAGGACCAGGTCAAGGCGATCGCGGAGGCCAAGGCGGGTGCCAAGAAGGGCCGGGCCACGGTCAGGGGGGCCCGCGCAGCTGCGGCGGCCGGGCCGGTGGCCGCCAGGATGCGCAACCGCGCCGAGGTGGAGGCGAGGCTCAACGAGCGGGGGCTACCGAAGGACTACCGCGACGCCCTCAAGTGGGTTTTGAGGCGGGACTAACAACAGGAGCAGACATGGAAGAGAAGAAGGAAGAGAAGGGCGGCCTGGGCGACGACCTCACGGTGGCCCTCGAAGAGGAGATCTCCACCGAGCTCATGGAGCGCGGAAAGGGGATTCTGGCCAAGATCGTCGCACGTCTCGACAACGGCTGCGACCCGGTGCGGGTTTTCCGGTTGCTCGAGAACATCGCCAAGCACCACCGCGAGCTCATCGCCGCGTTGCACGGGGGAGACACCTTCCACAAGAAGGGTCTCTTCGGCCTGGGCGAGTACAACCCGGGCTACGACAGCCCCGTCAGCTTCGGGAACCAGGAGGAAAACTTCGGCGCGCAGGCCCTCAAGGGGCTGGTCGAGGGTCTCAAGAAGCCCCGCGACAAGGGCGGCGAGATCGCGTCGCTGACCGAGGCCCTTTCTATGGCGACCAAGAGCAGAGACGACAAGATGGTGGCCCTGGCCGAGAAGCTGCAGAAGCGCCTGAACCACCTGCTTGACGACGACATCATCCCGCTGGGAACGCTCGAGCTGCCCAGCGGAGTGGAGGCCGAGGTCGAGGTCACCAACACCACGGAGGTTCCCGATGCTGAGTAGATGGTATGTTCCGAGTTGGTGCGGTGATTTCCGCCTCGAGGCTGACGGCGACGAGAGGTGCGTTCTCACGGTCGAGGACCCCATCCCGGCCGAGGTGGAGCAGCTCGGCGCGTTCCTGGTCAAGGCGCGCAAGAAGGGCTGGGTGCCCAACATCGCGGGGATCGCCGACAAGGGCAAGAGCACGCTGCAGATCGGCGCTCCCGTCAGCCAGGCCGGCAAGGTGCTCCTCGGCCGCAAGCACCCGCGCAAGGGCATCCTGACGGCCATCAAGTCCGAGGGCGGCGGCCTGGTGGCGATCAAGGGCGACGGGGAGGAGCTGGAGCTCGCCGCCGCGAGTCCGAAGGCCACCGAGGCTGCCACGGTGCGCCGGCCGACGCTTTGCTGCCCCCATGCGACGACGGGCCCGGACCTGCGCGCCAGCAAGGTGCTGCGCTCCTTCTGCACCAACGAGCAGTGGCGCAGCTGGCTCAACCTCGGCTACCTGTATTGCAACGGCAACCTGTCCGGCCGTCGCTACCTGGTGGCGCACCGGCACCATCCGATCGCCATCCAGAACAAGTACATCCTCTTCGATTGCGACGGGGACCACGTCGTCCACTGCTGGGACTGGTCGGTGCCGCCGCCCGAGGAGGTCCTGGCGGTCAAGCTGGCGGTCGAGCACGCCGAGGAGTGGATTCGAAACTCCTCGAGTGTCTTTGGCGTCATCCACGACAACGAAGACATCTACCACAACCCGTTCATGTCGGACTCGACCCAGACCCTGGATGGGTTGATCTCGACGGGGATCTCCAGGGGGTTCGCGCGAGCGATGGCTGCTCTCGGGATGAAGCCGAAGCGGCCCAAGCTCCTGGGCGTGAAGATGCGTGAGCATCACACCTTCGGCGAGGACGGATCGTGGACATCGAACATGGACTACGATGGGACGCCGCTTCCGCCCGGGATCCGACGCAAGGAACGGTACGGCTGATGCCATACCGAAGCGACCTCGAAGCCGCACATGCGCGGATCGCAGAACTGGAGCAGCAACTTGAGACGCCGCATAGCTGCGTCAACTGTGGAGGACCGATCTGCTGCGAATGCGAGGATGCGCACCAGCGAGGGGCCGAAGCCGCTCGCCGACGCCGGAAAGGCCTGCATCGTCAAGGCTTGTGGGGTAGGTTCATCATCTGGCTACAGCGAGGGGAAGTCTGAGCATGGTCACCCGCGACGACGAGCAGATGATGAACGTGGACCCCCTCGTTATCGGAGACGAGGTGTGGGACTTCTACCACGACGTCGCCAGCAACTGCTACGTCGCTCGTCGTCGCGGCGACGATGACAAGCCCATCGTCGGAGCACGCTACGAGTGGCTGAGAGAAAAGGTCAAGGAGCTGCGGGAAGCGACATGAAGAAGAAGGTAAAACTCATCCTGGTCAACCCCAGGCCAGAAGGAGCAGACATGGCATCACTGGTGAAGTTCAACAAGCTGGCAGGCGCCAAGATGCGCTGGCGCTACATGCCGAAGTTTCCCTACGGCGAGGGCAGGCCGGGAACACGTCAGATCGACGCCAACTTCCTGAAGACGCTGACTCGCGCCTTCACCGACCTGTGGGTCCTGAGCGGGCTCGGCCCAGCCGACAGGATTGTGTCGGCCGGCGCCTGGGTGCCGGAGGGGACCAACGGTCGCGGCCCGGATGACTGGCACGTCAGGGGGATCGCGATCGACATCGACGCCATCCACTGGGAGTACACCTCGTTCATCGCGCATCCGGACCACAGCGAGCCGGACTTCTACTTCGGCCTGGAGGCGCATTTCCGTTGCTACTTCCACACCGTGCTCGGCTACAGCTACAACGCCGAACACATGAGGCACTTCCACATCCAGGACGACGAGCCCCGGCCGTGGCAGTCCCAGTCGAAGATGCACAAGAAGTTCCTGCAGTCCACGATGAAGGACGTCTGGCACGTCAACGGAACCCCCTACTACACCGGGAAGATCGACGGCATCTGGGGCAAGAAGAGTGCCGCAGCCTGGAAGAGGCTGTCGAAGTTTCTCGGGCTCGAGCTCAACATCGCCTCCGACCTGAAGACCTGGCTGCGCTACCTCCAGCTGACGGCGATCCAAGGCATGAGGCTGCAGTGACCGACTCCAAGGTGCCATGCGATGGTTGCACGGTCTGCTGCAGGACCGGCGGGGCGCGGCTCCACCCGGAGAAAGGCGACGACGTAGAGAGCTACGAGACGGCGATCTACGCCGGCATCCTGTGCCTGGCGAACCGGCCGGGCACAGACGAGTGCGTCTACCTGGGCCAGCGCGGCTGCACGATCTACGACCGCCGGCCGGCGGTCTGCCGGGAGATGGACTGCAGGATGTACCTGGTCATGTACACCCGCAAAGAGCTACGCCGGCTCGTCGCTGCAGGCCTCGACTCAAGACTGATCGAGGCGGCCCGCCTGGTGAAGCGCCGGCATGGTATCCCAGCCGACGTGCGGCAGAAGTTCTCCGAGATGAAGGCTTCGATCGGGAAGCCACCTAGCCCACCCCCTAGCCCAACATGGGAACCCGTTTTCCGGCGCGGGCCGGGGAGTCCGGAGCGGTGG
>QJVU01000576.1 GCA_003235605.1 Planctomycetota bacterium
ATGCGCTTGTTAGGTGGCAGAGCACACCATCCTCAATCTCACAGCCAAAAGGGAGCGGTGAGCGCCAAGATGACCAGGAGCCCTACCCCGACCGTCCGCCAAAAGCCTCCCATCGGATTCCCGACTTGGATTGAGTCTACCTCCGCGCGGGCCAAGCCGACGCGGCACGTGTCACAGCCACGCGGTTCCAGCCAAGGCACGCCGAGAATGGAATCGGGTCTAATGACGACGGCGTGCCAGCGTTCCACGGCGCCGTCATGCCACACCCGGACCTGTTGGCCTGGATTCAGCCGACCCGACGGCATCGGGGTCGGCCGATGCCATCCGGCGCCGCAGGCGGCACATGCGAGCACCAAGGAACTGACGGCTGCACATGCCAGCCGTCGTCGTGCAGTGGCGGAGTCCGTCCGAGTCATCGAGAGCCGATCCTGCCACCTAATGCCACGCTTCAGGTGCACGCTGAGCACAGCGGAGCACTGCGGCGGGACGGCTGCAAGCGCTGTGGGGCGTGTGAGCCCAATTGTGCAGTCAGGATCACCAAACCGCCTTTGCGCGATGTTCAGTTTCACCATGCGCTTACGCGTTATTGGGCAGCCTCGAGGATTTCCACAACCCCTCGCCCACCGTCCACCCGCACCCTGTCGCCGGTCCCCAGGCGCATGGTGGCGTCCGCGCAACCGACGACGGCAGGGATACCTAACTCGCGGGCGACGATGGCTGCATGGGACAGGGGTGCACCCACATCGGTGACGATGGCCGAGGCACGCGGGAAGAGGAGCGTCCACGCGATGTCAGTCTGCGCGGTCACCAGGACTTCGCCTTCCCGAAGCTCATCTCCATCTTCTGGCCGGTCCAATCGGCGTACCACGCCCTCCACTTGGCCCGCAGCTCCCGCAGCGCCGGTAATGGTCCGAAGTCCCTCATCACCCCGATCGGTGACGAGCCGAGGGACCTGCGCATCGAAGATGTCGCTGCGCCGGCCCGGTTCGGCCGCCCACTGGAAGGGATCAAAGCGGCCGAGGATTACTGGCGGGTAGCGCGGTAGCGCCCTGTAGCGTTCGTAGGTCGCCCGGCGGGCAGGGATATAGCCCGTCGCTGCCTCGTCCCCCGACAGCACGTCCAGCACCTCATCTATCGTCAGGAAGAAGATGTCTTCCCCGAGGCTGGTCAATTCGCCGGCGCGGACGGCAAATGCACGGACAACCCAACGATCCCGTGTGTATTCCGATCGGACAGCTTCCCGCATACGAGTGCGTGGTGCAACCTCGTCAATGCGAAGTCGCATCGATTTCGCCTTCCGCGGGTAGCGTGCACGGAAGGACATCCAGGCCCGATCGAACTCGGCGCGCTGTTTCGCCAGCAACGTCTGTACATCCAGCCGAGATTCACTGAACCGGGCCAACTGCTGGTCGAACCAGCGCGGGTCCTCTGTTGGCCGTGGGACTGACAGCTCGAACTCATGCGGCCCCCGGTGACCATATTGCTCCAGATATGCTTCACGCTCCATCTCACCGCGCGCCACCTTCGACAGTCCCATCAATGGCCCAAGGCTCGCCAAGGGTCCGGAGTCGTCGCTCAGATTCGATATGAGCGCGTCGGCATCATCTGGATCCACTAACTCCCTCAGCTCGCGGCGCAACGGGGTGGTGAGGCTGGCGTAGTTCGATACGCTGGCCATGACTGCCCACACGCTCTGCGTGACGTGGGGCTTGATCTCCTCATACCACAGGGAGATGAGCTTCCCCCTTGTGCCGGCCTCCAGGATCCGCTGGCGCATCCTACCGCACCAAGCCGGATTCGAAGCCAAGTACGCTGGCACCTCCCTCACTGCTCTCTGTTCCTTCATTCTCAGCCGAAGCAGCTTGGGAAGGAGGTGCAGCAGGGACCACCGAGAAAGAGGAACGACCGGAATCTCCATCGCTCTTGGGAGAGGCGTGTACAAGGTGCCTTCCACCGCCTCGAGGAGGTCCTGACCGGTCTTTCCCATGGCGCGGAATACGGTAGCGAATATGCTGATGTTCAAGTACGGCCGGCCGCCAATGTTGCCAGCCGTGTAGTATGGTGGGAGGATCCGCCACCCCCCGAATATGAGCTGAAGCACCGTCCAGGAGAGGGGCGTCAACACCTCGGGAACTGCTTCACCGAAGTTCACGTTTGACCACAGATACTCGCCGGTCAGGCTGTCATTCCACTCTCCCGTGGCGGGGTTGTAGCCGATCAGCGTTGTGATCGGGCGTGCCTGGAGCAGGTAGAGCTTGCCTTTGGCAATCGCCCACTCGATGTCCTGTGGCGTCCCAGACTCTCTCTCCAGTCGTCCAGCCAGTTTGTACAGTCGGCGGGCTTGACGCTTGAGTTCGGCCGGACCTTGATACTGACCTTTCGGACGTTCGAAAACGATGCTCTCACCAGTCTCCACGCCGGAGACCAGCCGATCTCCCAGGCCACGCACATAGCTGCCCACCATCCGCGTCCGGCTGCCAGATATCGGATCAGCGGTAAACAACACACCCGACAGCTCCGCTGGCACCATCCGCTGCACCACCACGGCCACCTCGCGGGGGATGTCGATGCCCTGTGCCCGGCTGTACTCCTGCACACGCGCGCCACACCGCGATCGGCGCACAGTACGAATGGCGTCGCGAACCTCCTCCTCGCTGCGCACGTCGAGCACGGTCTCGAACTGGCCCGCGAAGGATGCATGCACAGAGTCCTCGCCCATGGCGGAAGAGCGGACGGCAAATGTGATGCCTTCTTCGCCAGATCTCAGGCGCGCCAGGTGCGTCCGCACCTCCGCCCAGGCTTCCTGCGTCAGTTCGTCGCCGGCAAACGCGCCAGACAAGACGACAGAGCCATCTGGCACGGGAAAGCCGGCCTGATACAGTTGGGCCAACGTGCCGCCTTTGCCACCAGCAAGTGGCTGTTCTCCCTTCGTCAAGTCGTTGAACGCTCGAATCATGTTCGTCATAGGGCTCGCAACTTCGCTCTCGACCCGCCTCACGGCTCTGGAATTCTGAGGCGCGACTACAATGATCCTCCTGAGCTGCGAGGTGCAAGCCGAGTAGCTCGGGCCACTGAGCCAGTCCGCGCCAACAGCAATTCCTTGTTAGACGGACCCCACCTCGTCACCAGCTGATTGGTGCTGTCACCGGGCCATACCAGTGACGACCTGCCAACCATGGGCGCTTGCCTCGTCAGGCAACCAACTAGCTTGGCTCGTCGCGCTATCAGCATCAAGGTGTGCCCGAATACGGCCGGTGCCTTCCTCGGCCAGCCAGCCGGTCGCCAGGGAGATGGGACGCAGCCCGGAACCTCGAGGATCGACACGTCGCTCCACGACTGCCTGGAGCCACGGGATCAAGAGGGCGTTGCTCGCCGAAAGGAAATCTTCCGATCCGTGCGGAGAGCCCGGCTGGATGGCCAGGGCCCAAGGGGCACCGGCCGCGCGTCCAGCCGCCCAGAGATTGCGAGCATCTTCGGTCCCTGCCACCTCGTCCATTTCTCCCGCGATGAGGAGGCCTGGAATCCCTGTAACGATGGACATGTCCACTGAAAGGTCGCGCAGATGGGAGTTGTAGCGAACAAAGGCGAGGGTCCGCTCGGGATAGAGTCCAGCAAATGTGAGCCCGAACGTACCTGCCGCAGAGTGCCCCCAGAACACGAACGGCACATCGGACAACTCGGGCCGGCCGAAGCCATCGGCGAAGGCGTCTGCCAAGGCCACAAGCCCGTGCGCCCCGCC
>QJVU01000676.1 GCA_003235605.1 Planctomycetota bacterium
CGCACCGTGGACTACGACACTTGGGGACGTGTGGAGCTGACGACCTTGACCAAGGAGTTCTTCATGCCGCGATTCCTCGAGCGGGATGAAGCCATACGCCGCCGTCCCTGCGACGAGTTCCCTTGGGACGGCGTGGGCGAGGTCCGCCCCTTCGGTGCCCAGAGTGCGACGATCGTGGAGGGGGTCTACTAGATGGCAGAGATCCCGCACATCCCGATCCTGCGTTCGGGGACCGAGTACACGAGCCTCGACACCTTCGAGGTCAAGAGTCATCGGGATGGCACTCCGCTGGCCCGGGTCAGCCAGGCCAACGCCGGTCTCATCAAGCGCGACCTGCGACGGATCGCAGAGAAGGCCGAAGCCCTACGCGCAGTCCCGCTGGCGCGCATGCTCGAGATCTGCCGGTCTGCCGGGCACCACTTCATGAATGCCGCGCTGCCCGTCGACTCCGACGGGGCGGTGCAGACGCCCGAGGAGTATGTTGCTTCGCTCAGCAAGACCAGCGGTCTTCCCCACTCTTTGTGCCGCAGGAACATGCAGAAGGTGTTTACCGTATTCGACCAGATGCCGGACATCCTGCGCGGCCTGACCCGCGGCATGGATCCCGGCGTCATCGATCGGGGTGTGGGAGAGCACTCTGGCGTACCGGTTTGCTACGGACCGACCACGGACTCCATGGGTGTCGTCCTGCCGAGCAACTCGCCGGCTGTCAACTCGATCTGGATGCCGGCTATCGCCCTGAAGGTCCCTGTGGTGCTCAAGCCCGGCAGGGAGGAGCCGTGGACACCCCTACGGATCATCCACGCTTTCGTTGCTGCCGGCTGCCCAGGCGAGGCATTCAGCTACTACCCAACGGATCACGAAGGTGCCGCCGCGATACTGGAAGGCTGCGCCCGTTCGCTGCTGTTTGGCGACGAGTCCACAACCCGGGCCCACGCAGGCAACCCCGCCATCCAGGTCCACGGCCCCGGCAGGAGCAAGGTGCTCATCGGCCAGGACGCGATCGGGAGCTGGCCGGAGTACGTGGATGTTCTGGTGGAATCCGTGGTCGCAAACGGTGGGCGAAGCTGCATCAATGCCTCGTCGATCTTCGTGCCGTCGGCGGGTGACGAGATCGCTGACGCGCTGGCGCAGAGGCTCTCCGAGATCGAGCCCCGCAGCGCCACCGACGACAAGGCGATGCTGGCGGCGTTTGCCAACGCGAAGCTCGCCGAGTTCATCGACAGCACGGTCGAGGCTGGCCTGCAAGAGCATGGGGCCGATGAGGTCACGGCGAGGTACCGGAACGGACCGCGTCTCCGCCTCCTGGACGGTGCAACGTTTCTGCTTCCGACCGTCGTCCGCTGTGCGACGGTCGCACACCCGCTGGCCTGTACCGAGTTCCTGTTCCCGTTTGTGAGCGTGGTCGAACTGGCGCAGCCGGAGATGATCCCCAGGATGGGCAGGAGCCTCGTGGTCACGGCGATCACCAAGGACCCGGCCTTGGTGGGTGAACTGCTGCGCTCCAGGGACGTGGACCGCATCAACTTCGGACCGGTCCCGACCTCGCGTGTGGAGTGGGACCAGCCCCATGAGGGCAATCTCTTCGAGTTTCTCTACGGGCGACGCGCGATCCAGCGCGCTGATGGATGGTGATGAAATGGGTGGCGAGTTGAGTGCCCTGGACTTCACGCTGCGCACGCGGATTGTCTACGGACTGGGTGCCGCGGAGAATACAGGCAGCCTGGCCAAGGAGCTGGGCGCAACCCGCGTGTTCCTGGTGACGGATCCGGGCATCGTCGCCGAGGGCTACGCTGAGCACGTGGAGCGCGTCCTCCAGGGCAGCGGGCTCGAGGTCAAGCGCTTCGACCGTGTGCGGCCGAACCCGACGACCGCGGATGTCGAGGCCTGCCTGGCGGCCCTGGGTGACTTCGAGCTCGATCTCTGGGTCGGTCTGGGCGGCGGCAGCAGCATCGATGTTGCCAAGGGCTGCAACTTCCTTCGTGCCGGTGGTGGGCGAATGGAGGACTACTGGGGCATCGGCAAAGCCAAGGGCACGTTGTTGCCATTGATCGCGATCCCCACGACGGCAGGTACCGGTACCGAAATGCAGTCTTTCGCGTTGATCTGCCAGGAGGGAACGCTCCAGAAGATGGCGTGCGGTGATCCGCAGGCTGCCCCGCGGATCGCGATCTTGGATCCTTGTTTGACCGTGACGAAACCGCGGTTCGTCACAGCATGCACCGGGCTCGATACGGTGGGTCATGCCGTTGAGACGGCGGTCACCAAGCGGGCCAACCCGATGTCGAGCCTGTTCTCCAAGGAGTCGTTTCGCCTCGCACAGGCGAACCTGCCGCGCGTCCTCAAAGATCCCGCAGACCTCACTGCACGCGGCTGCATGCTGCGGGCGTCGGCGTTCGGTGGTCTCGCGATCGAGACTAGCATGCTTGGAGCGGCGCACTCGATGTCCAACCCCTTGACTGCGCACTACAAGATCCCCCATGGGCAGGCTGTGGGGATGATGCTCCCCCATGTGGTGCGCTTCAACAGCAAGGTGGCGTCGGCGGCTGCTGCGTACGCCGAGCTTTCGCGCGCGGCCGGACTGTGTGGCAGCGAGGCGGCCGAAGGCGTGGCGATCGACGCGCTGATCGAGCGGCTTGCCTTCCTGCTCGAGGTGGCAGGGATCCCGGCCTCGCTTGGCGAATGCGGAGTCCCGGAGGATGCAACCGATGCCCTGGCGGAAGAAGCGGCCCGCCAGTGGACCGCGCAGTTCAACCCCCGCACCGTTACCGCCGCGGATTTCCAGGGGTTGTTCGCGGCCGCGCGCTAGATGCGTCGAACATGTCGTCTCGCGATCCGGATCCTTGCCGTCGGGATGGTCGCCTCGGCGTGTGCCGAGCGTCGGCCAGTGGATCCAGCCCTGGCCAAGCGGGACGTCCCCATGGACGAGGACCACTTGTTCGATGTCCTGCTGGCTCGCGAATGCAGGGTACGCGGCCTTGCAAGGAGCGCGCCGCTGCTTGCGCGCGGCATGGCCACCCAGCGACTCCACGAGACTGGGCGAGACCTGTCGAAGAACAACGATGATCTGCGACGGAAGTTCATCGCTGAAGCCCTCAGAGAGCTGCGGATCGATGCTCTCGTGTCTGCTGACCGCACCAGAGATCCGAAGGCCGTGAAGGCTCTCTTCGATCACCGCTACGGTGTCGGTGGTGTGCGGGTGTCGGTGCGGCAGATCCTGGTATCGTTCGCAGCGACCAAAGACCGTCTGGCTACCGCCGGTGAGCCTGCCGATGACACCGCGACCCGGGCTGCTGCCCGAAAGCGCGCGCAGGAGCTACGCATGGAGATACAGGCGGGACGCGACTTTGCGAGCCTGCTTGCCAAGTCCGACGATCGGATCACGCGACGCCTGCTCAGGGACCCGGCGCGGAGCGCCAGTGCGGGGTTCCTGAAAGGCTACAACTACACGCGCTACGGCGAGAACTTTGCCAGCGTGGTGCGGGGAATGGGGGTCGGTGAGGTGTCCGCACCCGTGGAGTCCAACGTCGGTTTTCACCTTGTGCATCTCGTGGACCGTGAGATCACCAGGTTCGAGGACGTGGAGGCCAGGCTCAGGCAGGAGGTGGGTCGCCGGCGAGCGACCCCTCCCGAGGTCCTGGCCTTGCGCAAGGCCTTGTTCGGAAAGTACCGTTCCCAGACCGGGTCCGAGCGACGCTGACTTCTCCGATGTCTTCGCGATCTAATCGTTGTGTT
>QJVU01000055.1 GCA_003235605.1 Planctomycetota bacterium
ACATTGTCGTATTTCATGTTGCCGGTGACCCGTACCTTCTCCGGGTTGACGCCCAGATCCCGAAGGCGCCGGGCGTACTCCTCGTCCTGGACACAGTACATGTCGATCAGGTCGATATGCGGCAGAAGCCCACGCACCGACTTGTATCCACGCGCACTGTGCTCGGAGATGCGCCCGTTCACGACAGCCAGAGCGATGTGGCGCCGCGACGCCACCCAAAGGAAGTTGGGCCAGATCTCGCGCTCCATGATCAACACACAATCCGGCCGCACGCGGCTCAGGGCGATTCGCGGGCAGAAAGCAAAGTCGTAGGGGTAGAAGATCACCCGCTGCCCGGGGTACAGCTGGCCGGCCAACCTGTGGCCCGTTGGGGTAGTCGCCGAGATCACCAGCTCCACATCCGGATAGTGCTCTTCCAGTCGGCGGACCAGGTTGCCGGCGGTCTTGATCTCCCCCACCGACACACCATGGATCCAGATCACCGGTCGATTCGATGCGGTCTCGGGAACGAAGCCCAGCCGCTGTGGCAACACCCGACGGAAGCTCGAGCTCGAAACCAGCCGCCAGATGAAAACCGGAAGATAGAAGACTGCGGCAAGCAGCCAGGTCAGGTTGTAGACCCCTTGGCTCAGCAGCATCCGGAACAGCGAGTGCTTTCTCACTCGAATGCCGGGTAGCAGCACTTCTTGTACTTCAGCCCCGAGCCGCAGGGGCAGGGGCTATTGCGGCCCGGCTTGCTCCGAGCCTGCCCGGCGCCCGCCGCCTGTCGCGCTTGCCTGCCCTGCCGCGGTGCCGCGGCCGCCGGTTCCGGTCGACGGGGCGGCGATGCGGAGGTGCCCGGGGCCACAGGCTGCAAGACCTCCGGTGGCGCCTGGCCGGCGGCGACCATCGCCTCCAGCCAGGCCTGTTGGGTAGCAGCATCCTCTGGCGGCATCGCAGGTGCCGGAATGTAATGGGGCGGGGGCTGCTCCACGGCCTCACGCTGCAACTCGACCTTGAAGATCAGGTCGGTGACCTGGTCCGCGATGGTCTCCTTGAGGAGTTCGAACTTCTCGTAGCCCTCCTTCTTGTACTCGTTCTTGGGGTCTACCTGGGCATATCCTCGCAGGCCAATGCCCTCCTTCAGGACCTGCATCGCGAACAGGTGGTCCTTCCACTTGGTGTCGATCGTGTCGAGCAGGATGTACTGCTGGACCTTCTCCCAGTCGCCTTCGCCGTAGTAGGCCCTGCGTTCGTCGAACAGCTTCCCTACGCGCTCCGCGATCCAATCCAGCAGGTTCTCTCGTTCGACCTCTTCGAGACCATCCACGTTGAGCTCGGCACCGTACTTGTGGATCAGCCACTTGCGGATCTCCTCGTAGTCGACGGGCTCGTCCTTGTCGCCGGCATGCCGTTCCACGACCGGCTCGGCGACGTGATCGGACATGTCCAGGACCATTTCGCGCAAGTCATCCTTCAGGAGAACCCTCTTCCGCTGCGTGTAGATGAACTTGCGCTGCTTGTCCATGACCTCGTCGTACTCGATGAGGTTCTTGCGGATGTCGAAGTTGCGTTGCTCCACCTTCTTCTGCGCTCGGGCGATCCCTCGCGTCACCATGCCGCTCTCGATCCGCTCGCCTGGCTTGAGCCCCAGCTTCTCCATCATGGTCTTCACCCAGTCACGGGCGAAGATGCGCATGAGGTCGTCGTCAAAGCACAGGAAGAACTTCGTCTGCCCGGGATCGCCCTGACGGCCGCAGCGGCCGCGCAGCTGGTTGTCGATCCGGCGCGCTTCGTGGCGCTCGGTGCCGATCACGTAGAGCCCGCCCATCTCGAGGATCTCCCGCTGCTCCTGTTGGCAACGCGCAGCGATCTCCCCCTTCAGCGCCTGTGCGTCGGCGCTCTCCGGATCCAACTGCTTCTCCTTCATGGCGTCGCCCCACATCATCTCCACATTGCCGCCCAGAACGATGTCGGTGCCCCGTCCGGCCATGTTGGTGGCCACGGTCACGGCGCTCTTGGCGCCGGCCTGGGCAATGATCATCGCCTCGCGCTTGTGATGCTTGGCGTTGAGCACGTTGTGCGGGATCTTTGCGCGCTGTAGCAGGTCCGACAACCTCTCCGACTTCTCGATCGAGGTCGTGCCCACCAGCATGGGTCGGCCGGCAGCGTGGTACTCCTTGATCTCATCGACGATGGCTTCGTACTTGCTTTCGCCATCCAGGTAGATCTGGTCCTGGTCGTCGGTCCGGATCAGGGGCCGGTTCGTCGGAATCGAAACGACGTCGAGATCGTAGATCTTCGAGAACTCCGCAGCCTCTGTCATGGCAGTCCCCGTCATGCCGGCCAGCTTCTCGAACATGCGGAAGTAGTTCTGCAACGTGATGGTGGCCAGTACCTGGGACTCCTCCTTGGGGGACAGCCCCTCCTTGGCCTCGACCGCCTGGTGCAACCCATCGCTCCATCGGCGTCCGGTCATCAAACGCCCGGTGAACTCGTCGACGATGATTACCTCGACCTGACCGGTTTCGGAGTTCTGGGCCACCACATAGTCCTTGTCCCGCTTGTGGATGTGGTGTGCACATAGAGACTGTTCGATATGGTGGGGCCAGTCCATGTGTGCCGGGTCGGAGTAGAAGCTCTCGACCCCGGCCATGCGCTCCGCCTTCTCGATGCCCGACTCGCTCAGGAGGCATTGGCGCTCTTTCAGCTTCACCTCGAAGTCAATGCCTTCTTTCAGCGCCCGCGCGATGCGATCTGACTTGACGTACTTTTCCGCCTTGCCCTCCGGTGGTCCGGAGATGATCAGTGGTGTGCGGGCCTCGTCTATGAGGATCGAGTCGACCTCGTCCACGATCGCATAGTGCAGGTTCTTCTGCACCTGCTCCTCGGGGGCCCACTTCATGTTGTCGCGCAGGTAGTCGAACCCGAACTCGTTGTTCGTGCCGTAGGTGATGTCGCACCCATACTCCCTGTGACGATCGCGAGGTGACATGTCCGACTGGATCGCCCCTACGGTGAGGCCCAAGTACTCGTAGATCGGCGCCATCCAGTCCCGGTCGCGTTTCGCCAGGTAGTCGTTTACGGTCACCACGTAGACCCCCTTGCCGGGCAGGGCGTTGAGCGCCGCCGCCAGGGTCGCCACCAGGGTCTTGCCCTCGCCGGTCACCATCTCGGCGATGTTGCCCTGGTGCAGCACGGCGCCGCCGATCAACTGCACATCGAAGTGTCGCAGTCCGAGAGTCCTGACCGAGGCCTCTCGCACCATCGCGAAGATCTCGGGTGCAGCATCGTCCAGGGTGGCACGGCCACCCTGGATCCGCTCGCGCCACTCCCGCACGCGGCCCTGGATCTTGGCCTGGTCCCAGGACTTCATCTGGTCTTCGAGAGCGTTCACCTGCTCCACCAGCGGCTGGAGCCGTCGCACGGCGCGCTCGTTCGCGGACCCGAAGACACTCTTGAGGCCCTTGCCGATCCTGCTGGGTATTGCTCCGAAATCGAGATTCATTGTTTTGTTGGATTGTCTGGCTTGGTGAGCCGTCGGCTCCTTGGCTTCCGGCTCCCACCCCGCGACCCGCAGAAAACGCCACAGCCCGGCCTGGTCGCACCACCGTGCTGCGCCACCTGAGAACGGAGTCCTCAGGCCACGGGTCCGGCGCGCAGAGCCGGTAGGATACCGCAGTCCACACCACGACTGTGCCGGATCCGAGGTGTCACCGACAAGCGCAAGGCCTCCCCTCGGTCGCGGTGGCCGTC
>QJVU01000498.1 GCA_003235605.1 Planctomycetota bacterium
GATCAGAGCCGGTTGCAACTCCCGCCAGAATCGACCTCCCGCTCGCATGTAAGCGGACACCCTGTCACTGCGTCCAAGGCGGCGGCTTTGCGGTGCGGGAGGCGGCGGTGGCGGCAGTGCAGACGGTGCGGGAGGCGGCGGTGGCGCCAGTGCGGACGGTGCGGGAGGCGGCGGAGCGTGGGGCAGCACTGCACCGCAGCCAGCACAGAACCGCTGGCTGCCCCTGTACGCGGTGCCACACGAGGCACACCACGGCCCCGCAGGCAGGGAGTCGCCGCACGCAGCGCAGAACTTCGCCCCGGCGGATGCGCGCTTGCCACAGGCGGGGCAGCGCGGGCGACCTTTCGGGTCTGGTGACCCGACGGGATCATGCTCGTCAGGCACGGGCGGGTCGTCGTCGGACGCCGGGCTCGTCGCCATCCTCCTGGACCGCCCGTTCCGCCAATGCCGCCCTGATGCCGCCCACGAGGCCCACGATGCACAAGATCTTGAGCGCCACGCCCTTGACCAATGTCGCGGGATCGTAGATGCCGCTCACGGCAATGACCGCAAGGTAGATGCACAGGGCGGTCACCAGGGCCGGCACGGGCGACTTCTTGGCCCAGAAGAACATCCCCAGCATGGTCAGGGCGAGGACGTAGTTGATGGTGAACACCAGCACGACCTCGCGATCGATGGTCTCGCGCAGTTCCTGGACGGTCCAGACCCTGCCATCCACTTGGAACTCGGTGTCAGGGGATTCGCCGGCCAGCTTCTGGCGAGCGGTCTCTGCTTCCCTCGCGGTCTGGATCCCGAAGAACGTGCCGAACACGGCAAACAGGATCGAGATCGCGAGCACCCATTTCGCGGCACTCGCGACCTTGCGCTCTCGGTGCCGCTGGCGGCGGTGCTTGCGTCGTTCGCGGCCTGCGACGATGTGCTTCTGCTTCTGGGTCTCCCGCTGCACCTGTTCCTTGGTTTCGTCCGACAACTTCACTCCACAGCTGGTGCAGAAGCCCTGGCCCGGGGCGATGTCAGCACCGCAACCGGGGCAGGAGACATGAACCGCCGGCTCCTCGGGTCCGGCCGCTGCCTCCGGTCCGGGCGCATCCGCAGGCGCGGACATCGGCAGAAGCTCGTAGCCCGCGCCCGCCTCCTTGATGCGGAGCACCCACGAGCACTCCCTGCACTTGATTCTCTTGCCGGCGGCGCCGTCGGGCACGTTCAAGGTCGTTTCGCACTTGGGACACGGGGTGGCAACGCCCATGGCTCAACTCCTCCTTGCGTACGGTGGCTGAACACCCAGATAGCGCCAGACCCTCCCTCCAAGCGCCACCCGACATGCTCCGGGTCCTCCGGAATTCTGTAAAACATGGTAGTGACTTGCAGCCGCCGGCGCCAGCCAGTAGCCCGGGTCTTCGGTTGACGTTCGGTCCGTTGGCGAGTCAACTGCCTGACAAGGCATTGCAGCCGACACCATCAGGACCGTTCGGACCTCAGGTCCGGCAGCGTAACCTCGAGCAACTCCAGGTCGTCGGAGCGTGCGGCAAGGGCGTGTCGCATGCCGGTCGGGATGACGAAGCAGTCCCCCTCGGCCAACTCCTCGGCAGCACGACCTTCACAGCGCAGCGTGACGTCGCCTCGCAACACGAAGACGAACAACAGCTCGGTCGCCGCGCCGCGCATCTCCGGCATTGCCGCACTCGCACTCGCACTCGCATCCGCATCCGCATCCGTACCTGCACCCGCAGAGCGCACCACCTGCACGCTCGCCAATCCATCCGTCGCCGCGGCGATGCCCGTGTCCCGGGCCACGAAGCCCGCCATGCGCCACGGTACCCATGGCGCTTTCGCCGCATCGTGGCGCACGAACCGCTGGCCATCGAACTCGCGCTCGGAAAGCACTTCCGCGGTGGGCAGCGGCAGGTCATGGTCGGCGCGGGTCTCGTGCACCGCCGGGCAGCTCACCTCGATGACCTCCAGGCCTGGCGAGCACTCGAGCACCCGGTGCCGGATGCGGGGCGGCTGCAGCACGCAGTCGCCTGCACGCAGCACGAAGGGCGGGCCCTGGTCCTCGTAGACCAGGCGAACCCAGCCCTTGTAGCAGTAGATCATCTGGAAGCGGACCAGGTGGTAGTGCACGTAGTCACGCACCGGACCGCCCTCCGCAACGCGGATATGTGAAGCGGCGAATCGGCCGCCCTGGCGGTCCGGGATCAGGTCGCGGTAGCGCATGCCGACACGGCCGGTGATCCATCTCGCGTCGTTGGCCAGGCGGTGCACAACCAGGGACTGCTTCCCGGCGGGGACCATGACCGCCGGATCTGCGTCCACCAGCAGGACTCGCGTACCGTTCGGAGCGCAAAGCTCCGTGGCACCACCGGCCACCGCGCCCGGATCGCTACAGGACAGGAACAGGGTGCCCGGATGGCCCTGACCGTCCCGCACCAGGCGCAGGCGCAACCCGTGGCCCGAAACCACCACCACGGCAGGGTTGTCGGCAGGGAGGATGGCATCGACACGAAAACCCAGTCGCTCCGTGAAGAACGCCAGCGTCTGGTCCAGCTCCGGGCACGGAAGCACGACCTCCGCAGCGCGGACCGTGCCTGCATTCGTGTTGGGATCGGTTGCCATGGGGCCTACCCGAGCTCCCGCCCGGTCTTGGCCGAGTAGAGCCATTGCCCGGTGTCGAAGTCAAAGTTCCCGCCGTTGCGCACCTTCAGGACGGTAACCCCTTTGGAAATGTGTTGGAGCATCTCGTCCTGGTCGTCGAAGTGGACGCTGATGTTCCTACGGTCGATCTCGAGGGCCTTCTGCTCGAAGCTGCGGACCATGACGAGCTCATCGTAGCGGATTCCGAACTGCTCGACGTCGCGCGTGGCCTCTTCGAAGTCATCGCGGTACGTGATGATGTACACCTTGCCGGGCCAGTGCTCGCTGAACAGCCGGAAGAAAAGTGGGGCCTCGTCGATGGTTCCATCGAGGTCGATGCCGACGGAGGGGAACGTGGGGGACTTGGGCTTCGTCATGAATCCTCTGGTGCGCATTGTCGGGGGTCGTGGCTTGAAACCTGACCCGGGCCCAGGGGACCGACCCGTCAAGAGTGCGAATGTCGTTCGCACCGTCACCCTACACCGAGCGCCAATTCGGGATATCGTGATGGTTGTACGGACCTGGGCACCAGGTGGGTCCATGGATAGCATTGCTGCCCCACTCCACACAGCAGCGCACGCACGCCCGTGGGTGGAGACCGATGAAGTCGCGCTTGGTCTTTGTCCTGACTGCTTTGCTGCTGTTTGCCTTCCTGGCGTGGCTCTGGATTGACTGGCCGTGTCCACGTGAAGGGGGGATCGGCGCACCCGGTGCCGGCTCCACGGATACTCCCGCATTGGGCGGCGACGGTTCGGCGTCGGCCGGCGATCCGGCGGGAGTTGCTACCCGAACTACCGGGAGGCGTACACAGCTCCCCTCGCAATTCGTGGTGCGCGGCACATGTGTGACCGCAAAGACCCTGCGACCGGTGGCCGGCTGCAGGGTCGTGCTGATGACGTTCAACGGCGAGCTTGCAACTGCGACAACCGGAGGGCATGGGGGACCAGCAGGTGGGGCGTCACCAGGAGGGTGCAGCCGCCGCCAAACTCGAGCTTGGCCTGAGCCAGGCCAAGGGTGAAGTAGGCCGACACGCCATGCCACCAGGCGGTCTGTCAACCGACCGATGGTCTCACGTTGTCACATTCCGGGCGCCCGTCCCTTCAGCCTGGGTCGTGGCACAAGATATCCCGAGCCCCTTACCGCGGCGTCAACGTCACCTGCAGTCCGTTTGACAAGCCGAAGGTCGGCGTAGTCTGGGCCCCCTGGAAGTACACGCTGGTCCCGGCGGCGGCGGGGATCCGGAAGGTCAGGGGCAGCGGGTAGATCGCGTGGCCCGTAGCATCGAAGCTCCCGGGGAGGAGAGCCACGAACTGTCCCGGCCGGGCGTCGGCCAGCAGGGTGTAGGGTCCGAACCGGTCCGAGGCGGCGCAGAGGCTGATGAGCAACAACGCGCTCGCGCCGTTCCCGCCGCCGGCGACGACGAGGTCGACCCGGGTCGGCAGCAGGCGCGCGGCGAGGCTGATGGGTGGGGTGCCCGAACCCGAACCGTAGCCCTGCGCCGACGTCACGGTCACCTGTCGCGTCCCGCCGCTTGCGAAGAGGATGCCGCCCAACAGGTGCTGCTGGAAGAAGGCCGCAGAGTAGGCCGCGGGGTCGTGGCCGAGCCCGGTGTACCAGGAGCGCCCCGCGCCGACGGACTGGTACCAGGCGATAGGATGCACGGAGCCCATGGTGCCGCCGCTGTAGGTCTTTTCGTCGAGGGTCAGCAGCACCCGGATGTTCGGGTTCTTGGCGGGGTTGGTGCGGAAGTTGTACCACTCGTCCCGGTGCGAGAACTTCGCCGGCAGATGGGCGGTGGAGGGGTGGGTTCCGTCGACGACCGCCACGTCCGCGGACTGGACCGCCGGGTGGCTCTGGAACCAGGCACCCAGCGCCGCGCCGTAGAACGGCCAGCCGTACTCGGTGTCCGCGGCGGAGTGCACGCCGACGAGGCCGCCGCCGCTTCGCACGAAGCTCTCGAACGCGGTCTGCTGGGCTGCCTCCAGCACGTCGCCCGTAGTGTTGAGGAACACTACCGCCGCGTACTGTCCGAGGTTGCTTGCCGCGAACCGGCTCGCGTCTTCCGTCGCATCCACCGCGAAGCCGTGGGCCGAGCCCAGGGACTTGATCAGCGCGGTGCCGGCGTTGATCTGGGCGGCGTGGCGGAACCCCGTGGTCTTCGAAAAGACGAGCACGCGGAAGCCCCCGCACGACTGCGCCGGAGCTTCGGCGGCGGAGCCCGCCACCAGGAACGCCAGGGCCGTGGTGACGAAGGCGCGGGTCGCGCGCCGGGAACGGGATCGACCTGGCATGACCAACCGCGGCATGGCGGCCGATGATACCACGCCTCCGACCCTGGTCCGCTCGAAGGAGGAGGAAGATCGTCCCGGTGACGCTGCGAGGGAGGAGCGCGGTCTGTTGACCGCTGTCACCGCCGTCTACCTGGGCGTGATGGTCGGCACGACGCATCCCGCGCCATCCGCGGGTTCCCGGACCTGCCGATCCGCACCTTCCGGATCGACGTCGTGGTTCGATATCCGGCTGGCCTTCGCCAACGCGTTCGGCAACGCGGTGCAGCACATGGAGGACAACTACATACCTGCTCGGGATTCCCGTGATCCAGGGAACGATGCGGCTCATGGGCCCGCACGGGGGACTCGGCCAGTACACACACACACGCCCGGGTCAGTCGATCGACTGACCCGGGCGTCTGCGCTGCATGGTGCGCCGCTGGGATGCGTGCTACCTCCCAATGGTGAGCTGCATGCCCTTGGAGACGATCATGCCGAGGCCGTTGGCCTTGGCGTCGAGCATCCACCACTGGGCGTAGAGGCTCACGCCCACGAGCTTGACGTCATTGGGTGTGACAGACGCCAGCTGGGCGGTGCCCTCGGTGAGGGTCGTGAACTTGAGGGAGGCAAGGGGCAGCACCCAGGCGGTGCATCCGGGGGCGCCCATCGGCGCCAGGTCCAGGGAGGATCTGGCCAAGGCGAGGTTGAGGGATGCCGTGGTGGCCGCAGGCGCGGAGCTCAGCCGCAGCCGGATGTTCTGGCCCAGGACCGGGTCATCGCAGCTGATGCGGGGCAGCTGGTTTCCGCTGCTCGGGCAGGCGTGGCCGTAGGCACGGGTGCGGGCGACGCCGGCGAGGCCGCTGCTCTGGAACACGCGCACGCTGCCGGAATTGGCACCGTTGTTGTCGTCGCCGTAGGCGCCCACCACCAGGTCCGGCAGGCCGTCACTGTTGATGTCCCCGAGCGAGGCGACAGAGAAGCCGAGAAGGTCACCCACGGTTTCACCGACGAAGTCGAACAGGATGGTGCCATCCTTGCCGGACATCACGACGGCGCGACCGGAGCTGGTCCCGCGGGGATCGGCAGCCGGCGCTCCGCCAATGAAGTCGTCGTGGCCGTCGCCGTTCACGTCGCCCACGCCGCACACACGATAACCCATGTAGTCACCGGCCGCGTTGCCGTACAGGATCCGCAGGGGCTGCAGGTTCTGGCCGGAGTAGACCCGGGCGCTGCCAGACTCGCTGCCTCGGGGGTCGTCGTAGGGCACACCGATCACGACATCGGGGAAGCCGTCCTTGTTGGTGTCGCCTGCCGCCGCGACCGAGAAGCCCAGCAAGTCGCCGGCGGTCTCGCCCTTGAACCAGGCCAACCGTGTCCGCTTCTTGACGGAGTAGACATATGCACTGCCAGCCGAGGTGAGACCCGAGCCTGGCGTGTCGTAGGGCGCGCCAACAATCACATCGTCAAAGCCGTCCTGGTCGATGTCGCCGGCCCCGCTTACCGAGTGACCGAGTCGATCGCCTGAGCTTCCGCCCAGGGTCAGGAGGGTTGCACCGGTCCGGCCGGAGTAGACATAGGCGGAGCCGGACGCAGAATTGCGAAGCGGTGCTCCAACGATGTAGTCGTCATAGCCGTCGCCGTCCACGTCACCCGCGCCGCTGACGGAGTATCCGAAGTCGTCACCGGCAGACGTTCCGTTGATGGTGCGCAGCACCGCGCCGTTCCGACCGGAGAACAGCCGCGCCATGCCGGAGTTGGCACCGTTGTTGTCGTCAGTGGGCGCCCCGACCAGGACGTCGTCGAAACCGTCGCCGTTCACGTCGCCGACACCTGCCACCGAGAAGCCGAAGTTGTCCCCCGCGGAATCGCCGTTCAACGCACGGATGACAGCACCTGTACGACCGTCATAGATTCGGGCCATGCCCGAGTCGGCGCCGTTGTTATCGTCGCCCCGGGCACCCGCAATGATGTCGTCGTAGCCGTCGCCGTTCACGTCCCCGGCGCTGGCCAGGGAATAACCCATGTAGTCAGCGGCAGCGTCACCATTGAAGGTGAAGCGTGCGTTCTGGTCGGGAACCGGATTCGGCGTGACGAGCATCGTCCGCTCGTTGTTGGTGGTGCTGAGCTCCAGCGTGGCGGCGTTGACCCTGGCGATGAGATTGCAGATGTTGGTGCCGACCATCGTGCTGGGGATCGTCACCGTGTGCTTGAAGGGCGTGCTGCTGTTCACGGCCAGTGCAGAGATCTTGAACGAACCCAGCAACTGGTCGCCGGTATTGAGCACGGTATCCCCCACGGATAGGTAGTAACTGACGCTTGCCGACGAGGAAGATGTGACCTCGCCCTGGTTCTTCACCGTGGTGGTGAACTCCACCTTGGCTCCGGGAGTGAGGGTCGTCGAGGAGCTGGCAAGGGCAGTGGGGGTCAGGTCCGGCTTCAGGGAGATGCAGGTGACCTGCACCGCCTTCGTGTTGTCGCTCTCGTTGCTCTCGGCGACGACACCCTGGTAGTCCACGATGGCACCGATGTAGCAGGTTCCATTGGCAGCGGTGGTCGGGATGTAGACGTTGAGGGTCCCGGCGGCTGTTGCCTGGTATCCCAGCTTCGGAACACCGACGACTGCGATCAGTTGGTCGCTGGTGGTTATCGAGCTGTTCGCCGACAGGTAGATCCCTGTCTTGCACGCCCCGGAGCTTGTCAAGATGTTGTGCTGCTTGACCCTCACGTACACCGGCACCGTGGTGCCGGCCTTGACCGAGCTGGGTGGAGTGAGGGCATCGACGGTGAGGTTGGGCTTGATGAGCTGTGCTTGCAGGCCCGGCGCCGTGAGCAGGCACAGGGCCGTGACACCATGCAAGAGGAGGTGCGTTTTCATGTTGGTCTCCGTGAAGGCAGGTTTACAGAGCGCTCAGGTTGACGCGTCGTCAATCGAAACAGCATCTGAGGGAAACGAAAGCGGGCGAACTCCAGCTCGCTGCCGTTGCAGCGGCCGTGTAGATCGATTCCAGGTTGTCGGGCAAGGCATTCGCTAGTGTTCGTCCGCGATCGTTTACAGAAGCCTTGCTACACGTCAGGAGTGAGCTTCGCATGAGGTGTGGATGAATTCCGTTTCATGTCTGGGATGCCACGCAACAAGTACGGTCACGAGATACGACGAACAGGTGATGACGAGCAAGTGACCGCTGTGACGCTGTGCCACGGATGCCGAGACACTGGCGACTTGCGCGCCATGTGGCCCTTCGTGCTCCAAGACTGTGAACGGCGTCGATGGTGCCGTCTCGCGGCGCCATCGCCAACCCCAATAGATCATCCAGCCCGAATGCGCGCGGCGGGCCCTACCTGCCGTGAGGGATCCTGTGAGCACCCCGTAGGGTAGCCGGGAGGTGATCGGCTCCCAGTGTCACGGATGTGCGTGCTGGCGCCGGCCACCAGCGGAAGCGATCTGCCCCATCTGCCGCAGTGAGACGGCCATGCCCTAGGAGGAGGCTTCGATGTGCAGAGCACCCTTCAGCCCGAGCAGGAGAGCGACCGCGACACACGACAGCCACACCGGATCGGCAACGATGATTGGACAAGCCATCAAGAGCACCCCCACGACCAGTTGGGGTATGCGGTGCTGCCTCTTGCCGTAGATGAAGAGGCTGAACCCCAATGTGCTGATCGCCAAACCGGCGATGAGTGTTCCTGTCGACATGACAAAGAGGTCTATCGACGCGCGGCCCGGAGTGTGTGAAGGAGATCTGATGCAACCTGCCCGCCGGTGTCAGCGTCGTCCCCTTCATCAGGGAAAGGCCGAGGTCTGGACGCAGGCGATCCTGCAGTCGAATCCTGTGCCGTCGGCACCTTCGACGCTGAGGCCCATGCGGCAGTGAGGGTCGAGAAGCAACTAGGCCAGTTCTCCTGGGTGACGGGTGGCTTCGGAAAGGGCGCTGGACCACTGGTTCAAGGAGTCGTAGGACTCGCCGTTGTCACCTTGGATGGTCGCGCACAACTGCTGCGCAATGCCGAGCATCTTGATGACTGTGGTGTGATCTGGGTCAGTAGTGAACACGTTGCCTTCATACCAGTCGAACCAACCCACAGATCGATAGCGAACGGCGAATGGGCCGTGGACCGGGTCCGGGGTGAGTTCCGAATCAGCCTCGACCACCGCGAGCCACTCCGAAGAAGTCACCTCGAAGCCCTCGTTGGCCGTCCAGTCGATCGCCCGAGTGATTCGCAAGTCGTAGCCCATGAACAATGGGAGGGTTCTGGCCGCTAACATGAGTACCGAGCACGGTCCGGTCGGTTGGCGGCGGTGCGTCCGCCGCGATCGCTGCCGCGCGATTGCCGCTCCTGGACCTCGATGACATGCACGATGTGGCCGTCGAAACCGGTGCCGTCCAACACTCCGATCGCAGAGCGAGCATCAGTCTCTGTAGCCATCTCGACAAACGCGAGCCCCCGAGAGCAACCGGTATCCGGATTCGTCACAAGTGCGACGTGGTCCACCCGACCGGAGTCCTGTCCGAGGGTTCGGGCGACGCTGTCCTCGCTGGTGTCAAGGGAGAGACTGGATACGAGGAGTCTGGGTCTCATGGTTCGGTCCTTGGGGTTGTCCTTGGGGTTGTCCTTGGGTTGCGGTAGTTGCGGCCTGAGAGACCGGTGCGGCTGCCAACTGGACCACGGCTCGCTCCGCACAAGGGGCCAGGGCTCGCCGGACTACTCGACAGGTCCCTGTTGGGACAGAACCGAGGGTGTCTTTCCTAGCCAAGGTGGCCACTGACACCGCCGCATACGCACGCGAATTCGATCAGACTGCAAGACGCGTTGGGCCGAGTTGATCTGGCTGAACGCGCTGCCCCTCACTGTAGGTCAGTCCTCCAGGTAGAAACGCAACTTTCCGAGAAAGACTTGGCTGGTGGGTCGTCGTGATCTGGCAAGACGTGGAACTCAGGTGGGAGTGTTCCCGAAGAGGGACTCTCTCGAGAGCAGTTCGAGATCGGTCAGCGAGCAGCGCGCTGGTGGGCCGAAGGAGCACCGCGACCCGGTGCACTGCGACATCTTGACTCGAGATCCTTGATGTTCCAGACTGCACCCCGCGCTCCCGCGGGGAAGCCGGTCTTGGCGCCCGGACAGGACCTTCGGCAGGGACAAGCGCGAACAGGGTTTTCGGTAGGAACAGTATGATGTCGTAGTGAGGTTCCCCGCGAGCATCTTCAGTGCAGTGCGAACCCTGCGGCGAGCTCAACACCTCCTGAGGGTGCTTACGCGCTTCGGATTCAGCAACGTCGTCAGCGAGTTGGGGCTGGAGCGGCTGTGGGGTCGGGGCATGCGGCTCATCGGGCTGCGGAGGGACGAGCGTCTGCTCGCCGACATGCCACTGGCCGAGCGTGTGCGACGGGTCGTGGAACAACTCGGTCCCACCTTCATCAAGGCCGGACAGATCCTGAGCACTCGCCCGGATCTGATTCCGTCGGACTGGGCCGAGGAGTTTCGATCCCTGCAGGCCAACGTTCCTCCTGTACCATGGGAGCGAATCGAGCCGGCCCTCCGATCCGAGTTTCCGTCGGGCTTGGAAACCGTGTTCCAGAGCATCGAGGAGAAGCCTTCTGCCGCCGCCTCGATGGCCCAGGTCCACCGCGCCGTGCTCGCTGACGGCCGGCCGGCGATGCTGAAGGTCCTCCGCCCCGGCATCCGCGCCATCGTCGCGGCGGACATGGAGATCATCGGTGCTCTCGCCAGCTTGATGAAGGATCGCTTCGGCAACCTGGGCTACGACCCCGTTGCCGTCGTCAACGAGTTCGAGAAGCAGCTCGAGGCGGAGACCGACCTCCTGCTCGAGGGGCGCTCGACGGACCGGATGCGCGCGGACTTCGAAGACAACCCGCGGGTCAGCTTCCCACGGGTGTACTGGGAGGCCAGCACCTCCAGCGTCCTCGCCCTCGAAGAGGTCCAGGGTACGCTCTTGGCCAATCTCGATATCGAAGAGCTCTCGTTCGAGCAGCGCCGGCGCATCGTCCAGAACAGCACGGATGCCGTGTTCCACCAGTGCCTCAACGTCGGGTTCTTCCACGCCGACCCCCACCCGGGCAACATCTTCATCCTCTCTGGCGAGCGGATCTGCCTGATCGACGCCGGCATGACCGGGACCATCGACCCAGGCACCGCGGAGCTCCTCGCCGACCTGATCCACGGGACCATCGACACCGACCTCGAGCGGGTTGTCCGCGTGGCCACCACGTTGACGGGCGCGCCGCTCGCACTCGTCAGCAACCGGAAGTTCCGCGCCGACGTCTGGAAGTTCATGGCGGCGGTGCAGGCGCGGTCCCTGGGTGAAGTGCAGTTCGGTCGGTTGCTCGACCAGTTCTTCAAGCTGCTCCGAGACTTCGATTTGCGGTGCCCGGCGGATCTCGTGTACCTGATCAAGGCGATCACCACGATCGAGGGCGTGGCGGAACAGGTTGATCCGACGTTCGACGTGGTCGCCCATGTCCGACCGTACGTCGAACAGTTGGTGATGCGCCGGTTCGGGCTCGGCGCTATTCGCAAGCGCGTCCAAGCAAGCGCACTGGGTTATGCCGAACTGGTTGAGAAGCTGCCGCACTTCGTACGCGACATCTTCCGCGCCGTCCAGCAGGACACTCTGTCCCTCCACGTCGAACACAAGGGACTGGAGCTGCTTCCCCGTACGATCGAGAGCGCGAGCATGAACGTCAGCTATGCGCTCTTGATCTCGTCGATGGTCATCGGATCCTCGGTCCTGCTCCTGGCAGGAAGTGTGTCCGAGAGTAGGCAGTGGCTGTTCTGGCTCGCTGGACTGGGATTCCTCATGTCGTTCAGCCTCGCCGTGTTCCGGCTGGCGGTGTCACTCTGGCACCGCCGGTAGATGGGCCACAATCCACGCCTAGTCGGCGGTGGGTGTCTCTGGTCCGGGGGGGGGCTTGTCCTCCGGATCAGGGAGTTTGTCTTCGGAAGCGGTGGAGCCGGACGACTCACCTTTCATCGCGTCAGCAGCCTTGATCATCATCTCGCCGAGCACCTCGAACAGCGACCCCGCCACTTGTCTCGACACGTCGAAGCCCGCCTTGGCTGCCTCTTGGGTCAGGCGGACTGGGTGTTGGGCAGCTGCGCTGAGTGCCTTTTCCACGGCCGGCTTGATCCCCTCCGCGGCTCGCGCCGCGTGGTGAGACACGGACTTCGTGAGATCGGC
>QJVU01000775.1 GCA_003235605.1 Planctomycetota bacterium
GAGGGTCGCCAACTGGTTGGCGCTGGTAATCCGGATGTTGTTGAAGTGGGTGAGTTGGTCGCCAGTGCGCATCCCCAGCCTGAAAGCCTCGGAGTCCTCGAAGATCGACTGCACGACGACGCGCGCCTCGGTCTCGCCCGGGGACTTCATGTACCAGGCATTCATGTCCAGGGTGCCGTGCTCGGCATGTTTGCCTGCCATCATCTCAGCCAGGAAGTTCCGGATCTGGTTGCTGGCGATGGCAAAGCCGACGCCGGTATTGACGCGCCCGCGGTCGCGGACGGTGATGCGACCGTTGATGCCGACGATCTCACCGTTCTCGTTGAACAGCGGTCCGCCGGAGTTCCCCGGGTTGACCGGTGCGTCGATCTGGATGCAGTCCGGGTACACCAGCATGCGGTTCTGGCGCCCCTTCTGGTAGCGGTGGGTGCCGGACACCACGCCCCAGGTCAGCGTCGGTGTGAAGTCGGTCGCAAGCAGGAACGGGTTGCCCATGGCAAACACTGTCTCACCCACCAGCAGGGCATCGGAGTCCCCCAGAGGCGAGTGGGGGTAGGGCTCACCGTCCTTCCGCGGCTCCAGCAGGAGGATCGCGAGGTCACTGCCGGGATCCACTCCCAGCACCTGGGCCTTGTAGAGGTTGCCGTCGGGAAGGCCGATCTTCATGACCTTGTGGGCCGGATCCCAGCCGTCGCCTGCCGGGGGCTCACCGAAGGGGTTGTCGTCGTCCTGTTTCGGTCCTGGCTCTCGGCGGGGAATCCCGGTCGGGCGGCTTGCGGGTCGACTGTCCGGAATGACGTTCCGCTCGGTGGGGGGAACGACCTTGGGCTTGTTGTCGTCCTGCCGACCCTTCTGGTCGGGCATCGGTGCCGGCTTCGGTTCGTTCTCGTCCGGCGGTTGGTCCGGTCCCGGCGGTCGGCCTCGCGGACGCCCGCGGGATGCCACCACGTGGAAGTTGGAGATCACGAAGCCGCGAGGGTGGAAGATCACACCGGAGCCACCCCCGGGTGAGTTCAGCGCCATCACCGAGCAGACTGACTTGGCGGCTTTCTCGATCACCGTCGTCCGGCGGGCTTGGGCCTGCAGAACGGCATCGAGGTCGTCACCACCCTGGGGTGCGGCGAGGCCGAGAGCAAGAAGCAAGGGAACGAGTGTGGCCATGTCAGGAGCCTTGCTTGATCAAGCGGGCTTCAGCGAACACACAGTGGTCTCCAAAGTCGTAGTTCTTGCCGAAGTCCGCCTCGATGGTGAGGCGGTCGACTTTGCGGATCTCGATCTTCAAATCCACCGGATCGCTCTGTCGTGTCAGGGGTTTGGATTCGTAGAGCACCTTGTCACCGTGCAGAACGCGGAAGATCGCGTGCGCCGGACCGGAGCTGCGGTCTTCGATCCCGATGGTGGCTTCCAGGTAATCGTAGTGTCCGTCAGTTGAGTACGTCAGCCTCGTGCGAGGGATCAGCACCAGGCCGTTCTGATAGTCCCTTCCGCCGAGCCGGATGCCCGGGCCCGACGCGGACTCGTTCTTCCGCCACTTCCAGACGCGGCTGAAGGCCGGGGTCTGATCGACCTTGATCGGGGTCAGGTCCGTCAGGTAGACCAGTCGATCGCTCAACACCAGGATTTCGCTGACGCGCTCCCTCAGGACATGGAGGTCGACCTTCTCGTCCAGGCGCATCACGCATTGCTCGCCGTCGATGCCCACGAGCTTGCCTGACACAACGCGACCGTCTCGAAAGGTGACGTCGACTCGGGGTCGTGGCTGGGGATCTGGGAGCACACCCGCACCCCCCGACATCACCAGACCGTAGAGTCGCGCAACCTCCAGATACCGCTCCACGCCCCGCACCTCGTAGTAGACCTTGCCGTCCGCGAAGCGGTCGATGGTCACGGTGCGCTGCAGCACCTTCGCGCCAGCCTGGATGTAGATCAGATCGTTGTCGTCTTTTGGCCTTTCGGCGTAGCTAGCGAAGCCTCCGTCCTCTTCGGCCGCCTTGGCGAAGCGGACCGCCTTGACGTATTGGAGGGGGACAACGACGGGTCGAGCGAGCAGCGGCGAACTGAAGCGGACGTTGCCGCCATCACAGCTCTGGACGGTGGCAGGAAGTGTCACGCCAGTGCGCAGGATCACCAGTCCGGGAGCGGTATCACCGCCGCGGCTGCCCCGGGCGAGGCGGATCGTCCGCAGGCTGGCCAGTTGCACGACCCGGGGCTCGGTAGAACCCTCCACCAGCACCCGCAGGTTGCCAGCATCGTCCGCGCTCAGCAGCTTGCCCAGCACTGCCCTGCCTTGAATCGGCCGGAGCTCGTCTGGAGGCTCCTGGGCTTGCAGCAACGGCAGGCCCAGGAGCAGTGGGAGGAACAGGTGGAGGCCGGACTTCACTATCCGCCGGTGCCAGACTTGCCGAGCTTCTTGTAGAACTCCTCCAGCATCTTCTTGTAGTGGCTGGGCATCTTGCTCTTGAGCTCGGCCTCGATGGACTTGCGCTCCTCGTCTTTCAGCTTGCCCCACTTGTCGGCCACGTTCTTCACGTTGCGAAGCGGCCCTGTCTTTCCTTCGCCTCCGGGAAGCGCGCTGTGGGTTGCGGGGCGAATGCCGCCGGCTCCGCCGGGAGGGCCACCACCCTGCTGCTGTTGCTCCATCATCTCGATGATCTTCTCGAGCCACTCGATGACGTGCTTCTGCTTGTCCTGGGTGTCCTTGCCGGTGTCGGTCTTGCGGATCTTGCGCTCGCAGTTCTTCATGATGTCTGAAATCTCATGGAGAACGCCTTCCTGCCGCTCGAGCTCGGCAAGGATCTGCGCGGCGCTGGCGCGGAGCCTCTCCGGCGCTTGCTTGAACTCGCGCAGGAAGGCATGGAAGAACAAGATCGCGCGTTCCCGGTCGGGAATCTGTGCCAGAGCATGGCCGTAGAAGTAGATCACCTCTGAGTCCAGGGGCGTCTTCTCCAGGTGGTGCTCGACGAACTCGGCGAGGATCCTGGCCGCGTCGTCGGGCTCGTCAGTGTCCAGGAGGAAACGAGCCAACTGGTAGCGGGCATAGGCCGTGACGTAGGAATCGTTGCTGCTGGTTATGACCTTGGTCAGCGCCAGGGCTGCGGCCGGCTCGGCATCTTCGGCCAGCTTCGCTGCCTTGGCATAGTCGGGAAACAGCTTCCGCAGCAACCCGTCCACGGCGTACTTGGCGGTCTCGGCTTCCACCGCCAGGCGGAACGCCTGGATCTGCGCTTCGGTTGCACCCTGCTTGCGGACGTGGTCCTCGAAGGCCTTCTGGTCGAAGGCCTTGTAGCGCACATCCTGGGCAGCCCTGGGCTTGTCGGTGGGCTCGCCTTGCGCGACGAGTCCACCGACGAACAGGGCGGCAACGACAAGTTTCACTGGGAGCTTCATCTCGTCACCGTTACCGGTCTGGTTTCTGCTCGTTGATCTTGGCCTGGCCTTCCTTGTTGATGCGGTTGGCCAGCTTCCGAGTCAGCTTCTCGACCTTGCCCTGCTTACGCGAGATCTCGACGGCCTCTTCCTTGCCCTCTTCGGTCACGCGGAGTTGCTTGGGCACATCGTTGTCGTAGCGCTTCGTGCGCTTGTGCACCCGCTCTTGGAGCATCTTGATCAGTTTCAGCTCAGCGGATCGAGGCACCAACGGTGGCTCGGCGTCGCTGAAGGGTCAAGGTTCGCCTTCCTGGTCCTTGTCCTCAATCGCTTGCCTGAGGGCCTCGATGAGCATCTTGAGGGTCTCCTCGATTT
Organism: Planctomycetota bacterium; assembly: GCA_003235605.1. The sequence continues at coordinate 3,742 of QJVU01000775.1, forward strand.
CCTTCTGCGCGGAGTTCGTGGAGATGCCGGTGTGGAACCGTTGCAGCTTGCGGCCGACCCGCTTCAGATCGTCGCGCAACTCGCCAACGAGGTCCGGGAACACCGCGGTGGTGCCCTCCTCTTCGAGCAACTTCAGGGCGCCGCCGGCGTCGGCAGCCAGCTCGAACTCGCCGTTGGCCAGTTGCTCGCAGCGCTCCTTCAGATTGGACGGCAGGCCTCCGTCGGCGGTGAGCGCCTGCTTGCGCAGCCTCTCCACCTGCCTGGTCTTCGTGGTGATCGACTTCTGCTTGGCCAACATGGCGCCGAAGCGCTCTTCGAGGGAACGCAGAACCTCGTCCTGGAGCTCCTGGCGTAGCTGGGCGAGAGCCTCCTCCAGCTTGCGTCTGGCTTCCTCCAGATCCTCCTTGGCATCCTGCTGGTCCTGCTTGGCCTTGCTCGGCTTGCGCTCCTTCAGCTGGCCCGCGGCCGACTTCTGCTTGGGCACTGCCTGCTGGACGTTGTCCTTGCCGGGGGTGGGCTTGGAGCCCTCGCCGCTGCCGTCACCCGACTGCTCGGACTTCTCCATGTCCTGGGCGAGGCGGTCGGTGTCGATGCGAGTCTGCTCCTGGTTCTTTGCCTGTTGCTCGAAGGGCAGGCTCTGCAGCCTCCGTCGGGCCTCTTCAGCCATCTCGTCCAGGTCCTTCTTGGCTTTCTCGAGCTTGTCGATGGCCTTGTCCATGTCCTCGAGAGAACCCTCCGGCTGCTGGTCTTGGAGCTTGCTTTGGGCATCGCCCATCGCACCTGCTGCTGCCTGGGCCGCGCCGGAGCTTTGACCACCTTGGCCGCCTTGACCACCCTGGCCGCCTTGACCACCCTGGCCGCCCTGGCCGCCTTGGCCGCCCTGACCTGGCTCTCCCTGTTCACCGGGTTTGCCACCGCTGTCGCCGGCCGCCAGATCCTTGGCGTCTTTCTCGATGCCCTTCAGTTCCTTCGCGAGATCCGTCGTCTTGGACTTCAGCTGGCCTTCCTGGCTGGCCATGTTCTGGTTGTCCTTGGCGGAGGCTGAGAACGCCTTGTCGTTGGTCTGCTTGCGGATGTCTTTCTGTTCCTGGATCAGTGCGTCGATCCTGGCCTTGGCGTTCTCGAGGTCCTTCAGGTGTTTTGCCAAGGCCTCGCTCTTGGCAGCATCGTCCTTTTCCTTGCTCTGATCCTTGATCAGACCCTCGACGCGTTTCTTGAATGCCTCGAGGCGCTCGATCTCCTTCAGCAGTTCTTCGATCCGGGAATCCCCCTTGAGCAGCAGCTCGATGAGCTTGTCCAGGTCCTTGACGACCTTGTGGCAGCTCTCGAGGGCATCGTCCCAGTTCTCCTTTTCCAGGAGGACCTTGATGTCGGCCATCTTCTGATGGATGCCCTTCACCTCGATGAACTTGTTGGCAGCGCCCAAGAGCCGGGCTTTGTCAGGATCCGTGGCTGCCAGGGTGACCTGCAGTTTCTGCATCCGGTCCGTGAGCTTCGCAAAGGCCAGCTTCGCCTGCTCCTGCTTGCTGACCACGGTGTCCGGCTGGGCAACCACGCCGGCGGCAAGCAACGACGCAAGCAGGCCGAGTTTCAGAATGGCTCTCATGGGTTCATCTCCCGACAGGCGTTTCTGGGATGCTATCTGAAGGCTATCGACCCCGTCCGCCGAAATGGTTCCGGCTCTCGGGGGTTGGAATCTGGTTACGGTTCTCTCGGCTCGGTGGTGAGGACTCTTTGTCCCGGCGATCTTTGGACTCTTTCGGCTGCCCCCCATTGTCGGGTTTCGGCTCCCGGTTGTCGGGGCCCTCGGGCGACTTTGGGGGGCTGTTGTCCTTGTCGGGCTTGTCGGGGGCGCCGTGGATCTGCCGAGCCTGCGCCTCGAGGGCCTTCTTGACGGCCCTGGAGATCTCGTCCTCGGTCTTGCGCACTTCCCGCAGGCGCTCGAGGATCCCAGCGAGGCTCTCCAGCCTCCGCATGCGCTCCAGGACGCTCTTCAGGATCCCGATGATCGACTCGTAAGAGTCTACGGCCAAGCGCCTTACCTCTTCGTTGCCGCCATTGGCGAAGTCCGTGACCATGTTCGCGCTGGCGGGGAAGTCATCGGCCGCCAGGCTCTCGAGGGGTCGCTGGATCACGGCGCGCTGGTCAGCGACGACCCCGGGCTTCACGACCCGGTTGTTCTGGAGCTCGTCCAGGATCTGTCGGTACTGGCTGGCCACCCCCTGGACCCGGGTCCCCAGGGTCCGCTGGGCTCGAGCCAGGGCCAGGAGCCGCAGCTTGGCGAGGTGGGCCTTGGGGTGGCTGCTGGTAGGGGAGAGGATCTCCTCCAACTCCGACTTGTAGGCCTGCTCCCGGTTCAGGACCTGCACCAGTTCCCGGCGCTGCTCGATCTGGCGCCGCGTGATGTCCTCCATCAGCTTGGACTCGGTCACCACCCTGAAGGTCAGGACGTCGCTCTGGCCGACATGGGGTTCGCCAGGGCCGAAGTTGTCCGCGCCCTTGAACCGGAGGGCCAGAAGGTGGCCCGGCTGGATCCGGTTGTCGGGAGACATGGGGTTCGCGGGATTCTTGTTGATCTCCGCAATCAGGTCGAAGACCACCGGCTCGACGTACTCGGTCTCGCTGGCGTCCTCCTTGACCTTGCGCATGCCGCTTACGTTGATGGACTCCCACCGGGCGTCCTGATCCTTGATCTGCTTGCCCTCCGGGCCGGCGCTCAAGCGCATGTAGGCGCTCAGGGTGGTAAGGCCGTAGTCGTCACGCACTCGGAGGGTTCCGGGGATGCGCGCCCTGTGGGTCACCATGGAACCAATGCCCTGGGTCTTGAAGTCGACCGACGGCATGTTGTCGGGCATGACCCTCAAGAACACCTTCGGCGGCTTGAGGGCACCCAAGCCGTCTCGATCTTCAACGTCGAGGGCCAGGACACCGCTCAGCTTGGGATGGTATTCCCCCAAGATCTTGCGGCGGTCCTCGCCCAGCTGCATGGCTGTCCTGTTGTCGCGGCCAAAGGCCAGAAACGCCTTGCGCAGGGTCTTGGTCGCCTCCGCAGTCACCGTCAACTTGCTTCCGATCGGCACCTGCAGCTCGCCCTCGGTACCAGGAACGGACACCGCCTCGCGCTTCATGTAGTCGGGGTAGTGGAGCACGACGGTGAAGTCCTTGAGCAGCGGGCGCTTGATGAGCTGGATGCGCAGCTGTCCGGACAGGCCATCGCCGCCGGTCGCCCAGATCTCCGCCCCTTCGATGACCGCGGGCAGCGTGGTGAGAAACCGCCGGGAGCCCTGGGGGCCTACGTTCTCCTCGCCGGTCATCACCATGACGTCCTTCCCGGTGACTCCGCTGTCGAACTCGTAGTGCAGGAAGACCTGCTCGGGAATCACTCCCGAGGCCTCCACCTCGACGGTCAGATCGTTGTTCTCTGCGTGGCGGATGCTGCCGTCCTCCACTGTCATGACGAACGCGAGCTTGGTGTAGCGCGGCCATTCCTGGGCAGAGAGCAGCAGGTTGCGGCGTGCCCACAACCCGAGGGAGCCGGCGTCCAAGAGGCCCCAGCCCAGCAGCACCACCAACGCACCCGTGAGCAGGCCGGCGTGGCGGCGGATACGCCGGGTGTCGAGGGCTGTGCTGCCGTGCAGGTTGGGCAGCCGACGTTGCACGTCCCCGACCACAAGCTGCTTCAGCTGCGCCGATTCCCGCCCCCCGCCGCGCTCCAAATCGTGCTCGAACTGGACTGCGCTGATCAATGCCTGGCGCAGGCCAGTGTCGCCGCGTTCAACAGCCAGGGCCAGCTCCTCGTCGCTCAGCCCCACTCTCAAGGGCGCCACCAGGCGCAGGTAGAGGATCCGCACCAAGCCCACGCAGAAGGCCAGCAGCAGCACACCGCGATAACCGACTTCCAGGCGCAAGGAGCGGTCGAGGGCGAAGCTGATCAGCATGAAGCCTACGAACGCGACTCCCATCAGGGCCAGACCTTCGATGAGGATTCCGGTCCTGGTCTTGCCCCTCAGGCTCTCGAAGAAGCTGGTGCGGGTGCTCATAGCAGATTCCACCTCTTGCGAAGCCACCACTCCACGGTCAGCAACGTCAGGATGAGCGCAACAGTGACCCAGCTGTCCCAGACCGCGTGCGGCGTGCGGAAGGTCTCAATCGTGGTCCTGGATGGTACGCTGTCCACGGCTTCGTCCAGCTCGGCAGGCAGTTCCATCAACTTGCCGTTGCGGGTGGCGGAAATGGCTTGGAGCTCGGCCAGGTCCACCGGACCTTCCCGCTCCACGGCCGCGGCCACGACCTGGAAGCTGGCCTCCACCGGGACCTGCTGCCTGGTGGTCGGCATCACGGTGAAGAACCCGGTCCTCTTGGGTCGGTGCATGTACTCGAACTGGCCGGGAACGCCGTCGACTGCCCTGAGCTCCAGGGTCTCGCTGGTCTGATCCGAGCGCTGCAGTTGCACCTCGTAGGTCTCGGCGATCAGGGGTTGGTAGGCATCGTCCTTGACGTCAGCTGTGATCTTCACCGCCTCGCCCAACTCCACCTTGTCGGAGCTCAGGTTGATCCTGAGGCGGCTGTTGCCTGCCTTGAGGCGCCCCTCGAACAGGTAGCGAATGCCCTTCACCCAGAAGCGGTTGTACTCATGCTCGTAGAGGCTGCGCCACCGATAGGTATCGTCGGTGGCGCTGCACAGTATGCGGCCCGCGCCTACGAACTGGGTGCTGATCAGCGGCATCGGACCCTCGGCCAGGCGCAGGTGCGGGTGGTCGGTATCCACCAAGACATGGGCGGCAGGCTTCAGCTTGTGCACGGGGAAGGCGAAGTGCCAGCCCGGCAGCTGCCGCCAGAGCTCGGCATTCTCGGCCTTGGAAGCCTCGGTGAGGCGGCAGGCCTTGAAGTCCTCGCCCTCTGGGGTGAGTTGGTATGGCCAGGGCTGGGGAAACGCGTATCCCAGCTTCAGCAGTTCGTTGGCCTTCTCTTCGTTCATCATCACCGGCAGGAGGTCCACCAGCGGCTGGGTCGTCGCAGTGGCGAGCATCGAGTCCAGTGTGAACTTCTCACCACAGACCCACCACAGACCAGCTCCGTTGTCCACGATCTGCTCGGCAACCAACATGCACCAATCGCGCTCCAGCTTGGTGCTGTCGGGATCCATGAAGATGAAGACGTCGTAGGGGTCCAGCTCCTTGCGGTCCTTGGGCAGCTCCTTGAGGGAGACGTTGCCGTCCTGAGGGAAGTCCTTGTCCGCGGAAAGCAGCCAGCAGGACAGCTCGATGGTCCGGTCGCGGGTCAGCAAGTTCCTGAGGATCTGGTACTCGTGCAGCGGCGACCCGGCGATGAGGAGCACCTTGGTCTGCTCATCCAGAAGCTCGACGCGGGCCTGCTTGCCGTGGCGCTCAGGGTTTGCGGGCTCACCTGTTGGAGGCTCCACTTCCACCCGGTAGGTGAATACTCCGGCCTTTTCGGACTTGAGGTTCTCGAACTCGATGTCGACCTTGGGCTTGTCGCCGCCGATCTCGATCTGCCTGGACTCGATCACGGCGGTGGCGTCGCCGGTCTCCGCCACTTGCACGAGACGGACCACCAGTGACTGCAGCGGGTAGCCTTCCGACGCTACGGTGCCCCGGATCTTGAACGGGTCCTTCTGGAAGGCCTTCTCCGGGGCCTCGATGCGGGTCACCTCGACGGTCTGGGCCTCGGAAGGATCGCCGACGGGCACGATGAAGGTGCGGTCCACCTTGCGCTGGGCCAGCAAGCGCGCCACCTCCGAGCCCTGTGCACCCACGTTGCGACGTCCGTCGGTCAGGACGATCACCGCAGCGACCTGCGCGTTACGGCTGCGGTCCAGGGCGGCGCGGACGGCACCACCCAGGTTGGTGTAGGTGCGGCTCGGGTTCTTGATGTCCTTGTCCTCGAGATCAGGCAAGGGGGGGGCGCGAGCCTGCTTGGCCTCCTTGTCCTGCTCCTTCTTGCTCGTGTGCTCCTTGGGGTCCTGCTCCTCGTTTTTTGCCTGGGGCGGCAGCACGTCGATGCCAGAACCGAAGCCGTAGAGCATGACCTTGTTCTTCTCGCTCAGCTTCTTGATGAGCTGGAAGTCCTCATGGGCGAGGAGCGCTCTGGCCAAGTCGATGCGGCGGGCGCCGACGGCACTCTCGACGCCGAGCTTCTGCCAGGAGGCCGCCAGGTTCTGCACGTCTGGGTGGCGGAACGCGTCCCGGTGACCCATCGACTGCGAGAGGTCCAGGAGGATGATGGTGTGGCCCTCGCGGCGGTCCTTCTTCACCGCGACGAGATTGGGCTCCAACACGACCAGCAGGGCCAACACAACAGCAAGGCCTCGCATGACGGCCAGAGTTCCGCGCCGCCCGCGGCTCAGGTTGCCGTCGCGGCGGTAGGCGTGAATGATCAAGTACAGTGCCAACAGGATGCCCAGCAACACCAACAACGCCAGTCCGCCGGACGGGAAGCCGCTCAGCTCCAGCCGCAGCTCGGCGCCCTCCTCGACCTGGATGCCCTTGAGTTTGGCCAGCCATTGGAGCAGTTCCTGCATCGCTGCTTGTCTCCTTACCGCCTGCCGAACCGCCAGGCCAAGATGGTCTCCAGGACCAAGGAACCCAGGAGGACCAACGCCAACAGGCGCCAGATCTCCCCCTGACCCGTAAACACCAGCTGCTCGCTGCCGATCCTGGTCGGGATGACCTCCACGACACCGCTTTCCTTCAGCTCGGGATATACCCGCCAGAAATCCCCCAGCGACAGCTTCTGCAGCTGGCCATCTCCGGTGGGCGGGTTGCAGGCCAGGAGCCGTCTCTCGTCGGCACCCCCTGTGGGCCGCAGGATCACGTCGAACAGACCACCACCCTTCAGCTCCTGCATCTTCACGGACAGCCGGGCGAACACCTCCCCCGTCTCCTTTCCGCCCTCATTTGCCGACGTTTCCGCAGTAAAGGTGCGCTCGAAGTTCTGGCCCCGGATCAGGACGTCACTGGCATAGAGGCCACGGTTCAGCCTCAGGTTGAACTCGCCGTCCGGCAACAGGTTGTAGTTGGAAAGGTCATGCACCCTTACCGCGTACCGGTGGATGGCCTGGGTCATCATCGGGCCGTTGTGCCACGTCAACAGCTCGTCCCAGTCGCCGTCCACGGTGGTCGTGATGAGCGTCACTTCGCCGCCGTTCTCGAACGTCCTGGTCGCCAGCAACGGTGCTCCCCTGGCGTCACGGACACGCAACACCACGTTGACCGGCGCAGTGGCATCTTCGGCTGTACCGATGTAGCGCTTGATCTGCGTGAGGTTGGCGAAGACGTAGCGGTGGAAATCCGCGGCTTCCTTCACCGCCGCGTGGGTAGGATCAGACACGAACACCTTGTCGGGACGATCGTAGTCACCCTGAATGTCGGTGAGGGCCAGCGGCAGCAAACCCTCGCCATTCTTGTAGAAGACCTGGTTGTAGCGGGTCGGCTCGACCTGGTTGCCCAGGGAGAACACCAAGCCACCGCCAGCCCTGACGTAGTCTTCGAGATTCTTGACCACATCGGCAGTCGGGGCCGGCAGGTTCACGAGCCAGATCATGTTGAACCCGGACAGATCCTGGTTCTGGAGGGCATCGCCTGGAATGACCTGCGGCGTGATGCCGGAGAGGCTGTCGATCTCGTCGCTGGGGTCCAGGGCCGTGGCCAGGATCTCGGTCTCGGACTTGCCAGGGTCTGGGCTCGGATCCCCATCCACCAGCAGCACCGACGAGGTGCGCAGGACCTCGAGCGCAAGGGCACGACGGTCATCCACCGGGTATCGATCGTTCGGCAGCGAGACCAGGACCCCGTGGAACCCGGGATCGTGGAACGTGTGCTGCACGTCGACCGCGCGTTTCTCGCCAGACCCCAGTGGCGGCACCGAGAGGGTGCGGCTGCTCTTGCCGTCGATTTCGACGGTCAACTCCGTAGCCGGGGATGAATCCTGACCGAAGTTCGTGACTTCCACCGCCAGCGTCACCTGGGTTCCGGCGGTGGCGAGGCGGTCGACCCGCCGCACTGCGGTCAGGCCGAGATTCTCGGCGTCGGATCCTCCCACCTCGAGAATCTTCAGATGCTGGATGGTCCGGTCCCACTCGGCCAACCGCTTGAGCTCGTTGCGAGGTTTGCCGTCATCCTTCAGCCAGTCATTACGACGGAAGTCGGTGATCACGTAGTACTGTGTGCGGCTGGCCTCCTTGGTGTCGCGAGCACGCTTCTGGGCTTCCTCGAGGACGCCAGCAAGGTCGAAGGTCGTGAAGGAGGGGTTGTCTTCGACGAGCACCTCACGGATCCGTTTGGGCAGCTGTTGGCCGATGTTCACCGCTACTAGCTCCGGCTTGTCCC
>QJVU01000571.1 GCA_003235605.1 Planctomycetota bacterium
AGCTGACGTTGCCAGTGCAGGACCTACCGGCCGGTCAGGAACAGCAGCACCAAGAACAGGGTCTCGATCCCGCTCAGCACGACGGCCAGGATGGCCAGACGACGATCTGCAACGTGGCGGACTGCCAGTATGCCGTAGGCCAGCGCGATAGGTGGCGTCGCGATCGTGATGATCGAACTGATCATCGCCGCGGGGCTGCCTCATCAAGTGTTGATGGCAACCAGAAGGCTCACGATCGGCAGGATCGCCAGCAGCAGGGCGTTTCGTCCGTTGGCTTGCATCAGGCTTGTCATCCTGCCTCCCGAACAGCCGGCGCTACCGCCGCTACATGTTGCGGCGGTACTGTCCTCCGACCTCGTACAGGGTGCGGGAGATCTGGCCCAAGGAGCAGACCTTGGCAGCCTCCATGAGGGAGGCGAAGACGTTCTCGCCTTTCAAGGCGGTCTGCTTGAGGTGCTCGAGGGCCCTCGGAGCACGCGCCGCGTTGGCCTGGTGGAAGCGAGCCAGCTTGTCGATCTGCATTCTCTTCTCGTCGTCGCTGGAGCGCATCACGTCCCGTGGCTTGCTGATGGGAGAGCCGTCGGGGCCCAGGAAGGTATTCACACCGATGATGGGCAGATCGCCGGAGGACTTGAGCGTCTCATAGAAGATCGATTCTTCCTGGATCTTGCCCCGCTGGTACATGGTCTCCATCGCGCCGAGCACGCCACCTCGCTCCGAGATCCTCTGGAACTCCGCGCAGACCGCCTCTTCCACCAGATCGGTGAGCTCCTCGATGATGAACGCTCCCTGGAGCGGGTTCTCGTTCTTTGCCAGGCCCAGCTCGCGGTTGATGATCAATTGGATGGCGATGGCTCTCCGCACCGACTCTTCGGTCGGTGTCGTGATGGCCTCGTCGTAGGCGTTGGTGTGCAGGCTCTGGCAGTTGTCGTAGATGGCATAGAGCGCCTGCAGCGTGGTGCGAATGTCGTTGAACGAGATCTCCTGGGCGTGGAGCGAACGCCCGGAGGTCTGGATGTGGTACTTGAGCTTCTGGGAGCGCTCGTTGCCGCCGTACTTGTGCTTGATCGCCTTTGCCCAGATCCTGCGGGCCACGCGGCCGATCACCGCGTACTCAGGGTCCAGCCCGTTGCTGAAGAAGAACGACAGGTTCGGAGCGAAGTCGTCGATGCTCATGCCCCGAGCCAAATAGTATTCGACGTACGTGAAACCGTTCGAAAGGGTCAGCGCCAGCTGCGTGATCGGGTTCGCGCCCGCCTCGGCGATGTGGTAGCCGGAGATCGACACCGAGTAGAAGTTCCTCACCTCGTTCTCGATGAAGTACTCCTGGATGTCCCCCATCATCCTGAGCGCGAACTCCGTCGAGAAGATGCACGTATTCTGGGCCTGGTCCTCCTTGAGGATGTCGGCCTGCACCGTGCCCCGGACTTTGGAGAGCGCCGCGGCCTTGAGCTCCTCGTAGGTTTCCTTGGACAGGACCTCGTCGCCTGTCATGCCCAGCAGCATCAGGCCGAGACCATCGTGGGTCTTGGGGAGGTCGCCCTGGTAGCTCGGAGGGCTCATGCCCAGCGACTCGTACTTCTGCTGGATCTTCCTGCTCAGTTCTTCTGTGAGACCGTTCTCCCTGATGTAGATCTCGCACTCCTGGTCGATGGCGGCGTTCATGAAGAAGGCCAGCAGCATCGGAGCCGGTCCGTTGATCGTCATGGACACCGACGTGGTCGGGTCGGTGAGGCGGAAGCCCGAGTAGAGCTTCTTGGCGTCGTTGACGGTGCAGATGGATACACCGGCATTGCCGACCTTGCCGTAGATATCCGGTCTGTCGCCGGGATCTTCGCCGTAGAGCGTGACGGAATCGAAGGCCGTGGAAAGCCGTTTGGCCGGCTGCCCCTCGGCCACGTAGTGGAAGCGCCGGTTGGTGCGCTCGGGGCCACCCTCGCCAGCAAACATCCGTGTGGGGTCTTCGGTTTCGCGCTTGAACGGGAAGACCCCCGACGCGAACGGGAACTGACCCGGCACGTTCTCGGTCAACAACCACTGCAGGCGCTCAGCCCAACCCTGGTAGCGAGGCAATGCCACCTTGGGAATGGAGAGGCCCGACAGAGACTGCGAGCGCTGCTTGACCTTGATGTCCTTGCCGCGCACCACGTAGGTGTGCAGGTCTCCTTTGTAGGAAGCGACCAGCTCGTCCCAGCTGTCCAGCGCCTTCTTGCAGGACGGGTCCAGCTCCCCGGAGAGCCGATCGATTGCAGCCTCGAGGCTGCCGATTGCCGAGGCGTCCTGGTCACCTGCCCGTAGCTGCTCCAGCGCACCGTGCAGCTGGTGCAACCTGCCCGCGACGGCGACCTGCTCCCGCACCCACGCGTCGTAGGCCCGGTTGTTCTCGACGATCTCTGCCAGGTAGCCGCTGCGCCTGGGCGGGATGACGTAGCCCTTGTCCGGGAGCGACTCCGGGATCTCGATGGTGGAACGGAGCCCTGCCCTGTCCGACTTGGCGTCCAGCCTGCGGATCAGCACCTTGTAGAGCCTGTTGATGCCCGGGTCGTTGAACTGCGAAGCCATGGTGCCGTAGACGGGCATCTCCTCGGTGGGCACCTCGAACAGCTCGTGGTTGCGCTGGAACTGCTTGCGAACGTCCCGCAGCGCATCCATCGCGCCGCGGCGGTCGAACTTGTTGATCGCCACGACGTCGGCATAGTCCAGCATGTCGATTTTCTCGAGCTGGGTGGGTGCGCCATACTCCGGCGTCATCACGTAGAGGGGCACGTCGGCGTGCTCGACGATCTCGGTGTCGCTCTGGCCAATGCCGGAGGACTCCAGGATGATGAGGTCGAAACCGGCCAGCTGCAGCACCATCAGGGCCTCCGTGACACAGCCGGCCAGAGCCACGTTGGCTGCGCGGGTTGCCAGGGAGCGCATGTAGACCCGGGTGCTGTGGATCGCGTTCATCCGTATCCGGTCACCGAGAAGGGCGCCTCCCGTCCGCCTGCGGGAGGGGTCGACCGACAGGATCGCGAGGGTCTTGTCAGGGAAGTCCACCAGGAAGCGACGAACCAGCTCATCGATCACCGAGGACTTGCCTGCACCGCCGGTACCGGTGACGCCGAGCACCGGCGCGCTCTTCTGGACGTGGCCAAGGATTCCACGGAGTCTCTCGGTGTCAGACTCAGCCAGGGAAATCGCCTTGGCGACCTCCCTCGGTGCGGAGACCGCGAGTGTGGCTGGATCCACCTCGCCGCCGGCAGGGAAGTCACAGCGGCTGAGCATGTCCTGGATCATGCCTTCGAGCCCCATGGACCGGCCGTCGTCCGGGGAGTAGATGCGGCCGATGCCATAGTCATGCAGGGCCTTGATCTCTTCCGGCAGGATCACGCCCCCGCCTCCGCCGAAGATCTTGATGTGACCGCATCTCCGCTCCTGGAGCAGGTCGTGCATGTAGCGGAAGTACTCGTTGTGGCCGCCCTGGTAGGACGTGACCGCGATGCCCTGGGCGTCTTCCTGGATCGCTGCGTCCACGATCTCGCCCACCGACCGGTTGTGTCCCAGGTGGATGACCTCCGCGCCGTTGGCCTGGGCGATCCGCCGCATGATGTTGATGGCGGCGTCGTGGCCGTCGAACAGGGAGGTGGCGGTGACAAGACGGATCTTGTGCTTGGTCTTGAAACCGTCCGCTCTTGGGCCGGCCTGGGCCCCGGTCTGGACTTTCTTCAGCTGCGGAGGCATGTC
>QJVU01000071.1 GCA_003235605.1 Planctomycetota bacterium
AGCAGGTCGTCCGAGTTCGCCATGTGCTATCTGGCTCCGGGTTCCCAGAGCCCACGGAACAGGGAGTGGTTGGGGTCGTTCTGCCGCGCCATGCCGCGCAGCTTCTCGATGGCCCTGAACTTGATGCCGGCGATGGCCTTCTCATCACTGATGCCGAACTTCTCGGCCGCGTCCTTGTTGCGACCTCCCAGAACGAACAGGTACTCCAGGACTTGCAGCTTCAGGAACTCTCCAGTTCGCCACAGTTCGCCAACAAACTCCTTGAGGATCCTGCCCAGAACCTCCTTGCGGCGAAGAGCGTTCTCCCTGGTCACGACATCCTCGGGAGGGGCGGCAACGTCCGGCTCCGGGAGGTTCTCGATCCACAGCATGCTGGCATCGCTGTCGGACTCCTTCTTCGGTGAGATCAGCGGGAGCTTGTGTTTGCGGTAGTGATCAATCACCCGGTTCCTGGCGATACCAAAGACGAACTGATCCAACGTGTATGCATCGTCGAAGTTTTGGATCCCCTTCACCGCTCCCACGAACACGTCCTGGGTGAGGTCTTCCGCGGTTTGGTGGTTCCCGACGTAGCGTTTGACGAAGAAGTAGACGCGTCGGAAGTAGTCATCCTGCAAGGCCGTCCACGCGGACTCGTCCATCCCCTGCAGCTTGCTGACGTCATGGGTCTCTACAGCCATTTCTCTCCGCGACCTAGGCAACCCCTACGAACATCGAAAAGAACAACCACGCCATCGCAATGCAGATGAGGAGAACGATCAGGTAGCCAGCCATGCTGAACGCCAGCGCGAGCAGCCGAGCCGGAAACTGGAACACCGCCCTCAGGCCATGGCCGAAGGCCAGGCTGACGATCCGCACCGGGGCAAGCAGGACCAGCATGACCAACTCGAAGACCCGGAAGATCATGTGCACGAGCCCTCCGACCATCCCGGATGGTCGTGGTGGCACGGCATACGCCGTTGTCGTGGCCGCGGCGGCAGCAACCGGGGCACCGACACCTGCCTGCGCTCCTGCCGGCGGCGCATCCCAACGCGGAGCCGCGGGCGGGATGACCACGCTCTCGCCCAGGGATGCGGGCGCCTGCAAGGCCCGCAGCAAGGCTTCCACCGTCTGGAACCTCTCGTCCGGGTTCTTCGCCAGGCACTTTGCGAGCACCTCCCGCTCCCCATCCGTGATGGTATGCGGAAACACCGGCGTCTCGGTTTCGTGCTTCCGCAGCACCTCCCATTCACTGTCGCCCTTGAAGGGCACGTCGCCGGTCAGGCACTCGTAGAGAATGATGCCCAAGGAGTAGATATCGCTGCGCGTGTCGCCGCGTCGCTGCAACATCTCGGGTGCCATGTAGTAGGGCGTGCCGCGGCCGAAGGACAACGAGTTGCGCGATTCGGTGACCAGCTTCGATAGGCCGTAGTCGCCCACGCGGGCAATCTCGCCACGGAGGAAGATGTTCGCCGGCTTCAGGTCGAAGTGCACCAGCGAATGCTCATGCAGGGCCTGAATGCCCCGGGCTGCCTGGATGAACATCCGCAGCGCTTCCTCCCGGTCCATGCGCCCCTCCTCCAAGCGCTTTCTCAGAGTGCCCTCGCCGGCATAGCTCATGATGATGTACGGGATGCCGTCCACTTCCCCCTTGTCCTCGATGGACACCAGGTTCGGGTGATCGATCTGCGCGAAGAACCTCACGGTATCCAGTTCCCGGACCACCGCATCCCGGACCACCTCATCATCCACCTTGAGGAACTTGATGGCGTAGTCCTTTCCGATCGACTCCTTCCGTGCCTTGAAGACCAGTCCGAAGACGCCACCACCGAGCTTGTTGATGATCTCATAGCCCGGCACGTAGCCCGGCTTGCGGTAGTTGCGGTAGAAGGCCTCCCAGTCAATGCTCTGGCGAGGCTCCTTCTGTTCCGCGAATTCAGCCATGGCTGGGGTCATGATACATCAAGAGATCAGACGAGCATGATTAGGACGGGTCCGGCCGTACCGACGACCATGGCCAGCAGGGTAAGCCGAGCAGTCATGTAGCCCCGCGTCAAGCGATCCAACCAGAACGCCCCGAGCGCCAGAATGCCCCAAAGGGCGCAGATCGCCCCACAGCGGCCGATGAAATCTCGGCTGGCGTTGCTCAATCTCGGACCCAGGGTGCTCGACACGGTGTCGACGCCGCTCGGCTCTTCCAGCAACAGGAAGCCCTGATAGCTCTTCGCGAAAGCATGGTCGCGGACGATCATGTCGCGGTCGAGCTCGCTGAGTTGCCGTCGCTGACCCTGGTCGATACGCCACTCGCGCAACACGCGCTCGCTGACAAAACCGGGCAACCAGACCGGAACATGTTGATCGACGTAGCGCCGTCCGGCTTCCACCAGCCGCTCTTGCCGGTCCTCTCGGGCCCTTGCCCTCACCGAGTCCCATGCTGCCTTCCTGCTCAGCTCGGGCAGCCCGCTTACGACGTAGGAATCGGGGCGGCAGGGGTCGCCTTCCTGAGCAATCCAGCCCTTCAACGCCCGTGGTGCGTCGGGCGCTTGTGGGACCTGGACGAGCGCGATGGTCACGAGGGTCAGAGCCAGCATCCGGGTTCCTTTGCTGCGGTCCGCCTGGATTCCGACGAGCAGGCCGAGTATTCCCGGAAGTAGCCCGGGAAACTCATGAGGAGGCCGGCCTCCAGGGCTGCAGCACCATGGAAACCGCGCCACATCGGACCACGACCCCCGCGGTCACGGGGTGCTCGCCGCGGAAGGGGCGGCCGTCCATCTCCCCCTGGCCCGGGAAGCGCACGCGAATCTGGCCATCCTCCGCACCGTAGATCTCGATCTCCGGGCCATCTTGGGGCACCCGGATGTGGCAGTCTGTTCCGCGCCCGATGAGAATCCGCCCGTCTCGGCCACGGTCCTTCAGGAGCAGGAGCTTGTCGGTGCCTGCAACCTGAAAACCGCCTTTCAGAGTCAAGATAGCGGAAAGGGAACGCTTCGTCGGGATGGTGTAGTGCAGCGCGAGAGTGCTGCCGAGCGAGACCTCGTCCCCGGGGCGAAGGTCCGCGTCCTGGACCCGCTCGCCGTTCACCGATACCTCGCCGCGCTCGGCGATCACCCGGTCCTGCATGCCCCCGTGAAACGACATCGATCGAGTGATCCGGGCGTGTCGACCGGCGACGTTGGCCAGAACCTGAACATCTGCCCAGCGATCGCGGACGTTGCCTATGGTGAACGAGTCGCTGCGCAAGACCAGGTACTCACCTCCCTCGTCGACCCTCAGGAGAAAGCCCTGGGCGAGGCCCTGGGCCCTCGCCAAACCCTGCTTGATGTCGAAGATCCGCGTGCGCAGGAAACTCGGCGTTGGCGGGAGATCCCGCAGCCTGCGCTCCGCCTCCGCGTAGTCCTCGCTGTCAGCCAGCCGCTCCACATCCTGCACACGGTGATGTTGGGACCGTGCGCGACGGACCAGCTCAGCGACCTTCTCCGCACCCCGGCAGTCCAGCCAGATCTCCCGCGCCGCGGCGAGCTGGGCGCAGGCTCGATCCAGGTCCCCTGCGGTAACCGCCGCGCGCGCCTGGTCCAATAGAGCCTCGGCCCTTGTCGTCGCTTCCCGCAGGCGGACACCACACGCGTCCCGCCGCTGGCTGAGCTCTGTGAGCTCGTCAGGTACGTCTGCGAGGGTCCGCAGCCAGTCCCCCGCCAACTGCAGTCGTCCGCCCGCGAGCGCAGCTTCGGCACGCTGGAGCACCATGTCCACCAGGTCCGCGAGGCGGGCGTCGAGACGATGCCGTGGCGCCATCTGAGCCCGGCCACCCAGGAACTCTGCCATTGCCCCGGCGGCGGCGTCGATCCGCCCCGCGGCCACGGCCTCCCGGAGGCGACCAAGGCTCTCGAGGCCGGCAATCTCCCCCAGCAAGGCTGCCCGGAGGTCAGAGACCTCCTCCGCGTCCTGCTGCACCTTGCTCAGCTCGTCCAACCTGGCAAGACAGTGGCGAAGCCCCGCCACTGAGGAACTGGCCTGCCCATGCAGAGCCCGACGTACCTGGGCCAGCCCCGCAGCCACCAGGTCCATGCGGGCCTGGACGTCCTTCAGGAGGAGGCGTGCTTCCCCCCCCTGCTCGTGGTCCACGCCCAGCTCCAACAGGATCACCGAGGCAGCCTTCAGCTGCCCCGAGGTGGACAGGGCCCGGGCGCGGCTGAGGCGTTCATCGCGATCCTGGGCCCGGTCGTTCAAGATCTCCAGCTCCCGGCGCGCGGGCTGGTAGCAGGGCCACTTCTCGAGCACTTCGAGAAGCGTGGCGCGCGCCGGCATGAGCTTACCGGATGCTGCCAGTGCCCGCGCTGACCACAGCGCCGACGCCGCCTGTTTCAGGTGGCTCTCCACGACCTTTGTCGCCTCTTTCACCGCCGGCATGCCCAGGTCTCCGGCCGCGAGACGGAGACAGCCCGCTGCCTGCTCCAGGTCGCCCTGCGCGTGAGCCTCCACCCCGGCGGCGAGGGCGTCCATTGCAAGCCGCATCGGCGCCAGCCTGCCGTGGCCGAGGAGCAGGCTGGGGATCGCCCGGTACCGCGGCGCGATCCCGGCCACCTCCACACCCCGGAGCTCATCCATCAGGTGACTGTGGGCGGCGTCGGCGGCTGTGATCAGTGCCATGGCGAGGCGCCTCTCGGCCAACAGGCCCGGCATGCTCGCCGCATCATTCTCCAGCTCTCGCAACACGACCGCCAACTCCGCCTCCCCCGCCGCCGCCAGTCGCTCCGCGAACTGGCGACCCAGCCGTTCCCGGATGCGATCCGCAAGGCGTCCCTCAGCTGCGGCGTCGCAGCCCTGGCTGCGGGCCCGGGCGAGGCCCTCCTGCGCCCGCGCCAGGTCGCCAGCGCCCAGGGCCGTCTCGGCACCGGCGAGCGCCGCTGCCGCCGCACGTCGTCGACCCTGGATCAGCTGCTTCATCGCGGCTTGGCCGGCAGCATCCGCCGCCTGCACGGTGGAGTGCTGGCACAGGTTCTCGGCGGCCGTGAGCTGGCCTGCCTCCAGTTGCTCCCCGGCAAGCCTCAAGAGGTCCAGACCGGTCCGCGCGCGTTCCTCCCTGGACCTGAGGCTGGACTCGATACGCCGGGCCAGCGTGGCCGCACCGTCGAACTCAGGCTGGCACGCCGCCACCAGCTGCACGTCCGCCAGCGCCGGCGCGTGGTCGCCTCGCTGCTGGCGCCGCCTTGCCCGCTCGAGGATCCCCCGCAGCGCTCTGGCCAGGAGGCCACCCGACCTGCGGTCCTTGGCGACAAGCGGATCGCGGAGCAATCTCATCGCCTCCTCGAAACGCGCCTCCTTGAGGGCGCGCTTGACCTGGGCGAACCGTATGAAGCGCTCGAACATGGCTTGCAGGCCGCCAGCGCCAGGCTCGTTGCCTCACAGCCAGACAGGCGGACCCAGGTGGCCTCTTAGAGGCAGCGCCCCGACTATTCCGAGTAGGCACACAAACCCTGCTCTCCCTTGCCTTCCCGGGCCAGCTGCAGGCACGCCTCGACCCGGGCCACCAACTCCCGGCTTCGCTGGATGCCCAGAGCCGGCACGGTCGCCAGACCCGCGACGGGATCGAGGAGGTGGCCGCCCACGAATTCGCGCTTGCGCAACTCGCCGAGGATCCGTTTCGCCAGGACCCTGGCACCTGCCAGACCGGTCCCAGGCATCAGCACCATGAAGACGTTCTCCGTGAAGCGCGCCAAAACGTCGATGTCACGGCACTCGTTGAGGAACACCGAAGAGATGTCACCCAGCAGCACCCGGCGCTCCGTGGGGTCCTGGATACCGTCCAGCCGGTCCGAGAGCGGCTCGATCAGCAACAACGACAGGGGTTGGTGGAACCGGTTTGCCCGTTTCAACTCCTCGTCCAACTTGAAGCTTGCGAAAGGTCCATCGAACAGCCCGGTTTCCCGATCCACCAACCGGTCCAGGAGCGTCTCCTCGTCGGCCTCGTTGAGCATGCGCTGAAGCGCCGAAGCCTGGCGACCGGTGTCGGAAGCAATCTGCTGCTCCAGCTTTGCGAGCAGCTTGTCGACCTCGACCAGCCGGCGGTGAGGACCAAGACGTTCTCGCAGTGCTTCCACGTCCCCGACAAGGCCGGTCTCGCTCACCGGGAGACAGCCGTCCGCCAGACAGAACCTGCCTATCTCCGCGGTGATGTTGTCTCCCTCCCTCGCCAGCAGGTAGACCGACATCCGGCACCGCTCCTTGAGCGTTCGGCAAGCCGTGAACACGTTGCCGCCCGGCACTTCTCCCCAGCGATTGGGGTCGGTGTACGCCTCCATGAAGAGCACGTCATCGTGATCGCCGCCGGCCTCCGGATAGCCCTCGCGCAAGAGAACACCAAGCAGCTCCTCCAGCTGGCTGCGGACCTGGTCGTTGCGCCCCACGTAGAAGCCTTGTCTTTCGCCGCTGCTCACGGTTCCTTCGCCAGCGCCTCCGCCACTTCGTCGGTGAAGTTGTAGTTGGCGTGCACGCCCTGGACATCGTCGTGGTCCTCCAAGCCCTCTAGCAGCCGTATCACCTGCTTGGCGACCTCGATCTCCGCGACCTCCACGGTGTTCTTGGCTACATACCCGACCTCCGCACCCGAGAGCTTGACGCCCTGCTGCTCCAAAGCCTCCTTCACCGTGAGGAAGTCTCCGGCCTCGCAGTGGATCTCATAGTAGCCATCGCCTCCGACCAAATCCTCGGCACCAGCCTCAAGGGCCATTTCCGTCAGCCTATCCTCGTCCTGCTCGGTGCCCGGCTCCACCGAGAACACCCCTTTTCGCTCGAACATCCACGAGACCGAGCCGCCAGCCCCGATGTTCCCACCCGCTCTCTCGAAGATCTTGCGGACCTCCGGTGCTGTACGGTTGCGATTGTCGGTCAGGATCTCCACCAGCACGGCGACACCACCCGCGCCGTAGCCCTCATACATCATCTCCTCGTAGTCGGCCCCCGTCTGATCGCCCGTCGCCCGTTTGATCGCGCGTTCGATGTTGTCCTTCGGCATGCTGACCGCCCTGGCCTTCTCGACGGCGAGCCGCAACCGGGGATTGGCGTCGGGATCGCCACCACCCAGCTTGGCAGCCACGATGATCATCTTGGCGATCTTCGAGAAGACCTTGGCCTTGGCCGCATTGACGCGGTCTTTGCGGTGCTTGACGTTCGCGCTATGGGAGTGGCCAGCCATGGGTGCTCCGGAACGGGAATGGAATCCCGGAACGCGCTCTCAGTCTAGGGGAGATCTCCGCCGGAGTCGCTAGCGCTTCGAGAACTGGGTGGCGCGCCGCGCCTTGCGCAAGCCGTATTTCTTGCGTTCGATCATTCGCGGATCCCGTGTCAACAGACCCCGATCGCGGAGCACAGCTTCGTAGTCGGGGTGATCGAGCTTCAGCGCCCGCGCCAGCCCCAGGCTGACCGCCCCGGCCTGGCCACTGACGCCTCCGCCACTGACGCCGACCCAGATGTCGTAGCTCTGGACGCTCTCCGTGGCCACCAACGGGCTGGTGGCGGCGCGCCTGGTGTTCTCGGTAGTGAAGAACTCCTCCACCGGCTTGCCGTTGACGAGGAAACTGCCAGTGCCGCTCTTGATGCGAACGCGGGCAACCGCCGTCTTCCGTCGGCCGGTGCCCCAAACGAAGGGATCGGAATTCAGGACCAAGGCTCAATCTCTCCCCGCGACCGTGCCGGGCGCGTGTTCACAGCTTCAGCTCCGTGGGTTTCTGGGCTGCATGGGGGTGGCTCTCGCCCGCATAAACCTTCAACCGCTTGAGCATCTGCCGACCCAATCGGCTCTTCGGCAACATCCGCCTCACAGCCAACTTGATCAACTCCTCCGGTTTGTGCTCGCGGTAGTCCGCGAGGGACCGCGAGCGTAGGCCCCCAGGGTGACCCGTGTACCGGCGGTAGACACGGGTCTCGCCCTTGTTGGCCGTGAGCTTGACCCGCCTCGCGTTGACCACGATGACGCCCTCGCCGACGCCAAGGTGTGGGGTGTACAACGGCTTGTGCTTGCCCATGAGGATTTCGGCAATCCGCGACGCCATCCGTCCCAGAACGTGCCGGGAGGCATCCACGACGTGCCAGGTGCTCATGGCCGCTTGATGGTCTGCCGCGGTAGCTAGTGTGGTCCTCGTCATGGCCTGAAAGGGCGCAGGATGCTAGCGGAGAAGGACCGGGAATCAAGGAGCTTCATGCCCCTCGGCCTGATCCTCCCCCAGGGTCCGGATGTTCATCACGTTGGTCAGACCCTTGCGGCGGGTGCTGCCAACCACCACGACGACGCGGTCCCCCACCCGGGCGATCCCCCGGTGCAACAGCGCCCGCTCGCCCTCCAGGGTCATCTCGTGGGCGGTTCGCGCTCGGGACACCTTCATGGCCGTCACCCCCCAGACCAGGGAGAGACGTCGCACCGTGCGCTGAAACGGCGTGAAGACCACCACCCGCGTGGGCGATCTCTCGGCGGCGACGACCTCCGCCGTCGCCCCGCTCTCGGAGAACACGGCGATCACCTCGGCACCGGCTTCGAGGGCGGCATGCACCGCCGCCCGGACCGTGGCTATGGTCACCGATGCACGCTCCCCGCCGCGGCGCCGCCGGACCGGGTCCCAGGAAGCAAACATGTCCTTCTCAGCCCGCTTGATGATTCGGTCCATGATCTGGACCGCGCGCACGGGGTACCTCCCGGAGGCGGTTTCAGCCGACAGCATGACTGCCGAAGTGCCATCGTAGATGGCGTTGGCAACGTCCGAGGCTTCAGCTCGTGTCGGTCGTGGGTTCATCACCATGGACTCCAGCATTTGCGTGGCGGTAATCACGGGTCGGCGCGCCGACAACGCAGCGCGGATGATCCGCTTCTACAGGACCGGAACTGCGTCCGGGCCCATCTCCACGCCCATGTCTCCCCGCGCAATCATGAGACCGTCGGACGCTTCGATGATCTCGGCCAGGTTCTTGATCGCCTCGGGACGCTCTATCTTGGCTATCACACGAGTCTCGGCACCATGTTTCTCTACCAGCCGACGCAGCCGGCGAACGTCGTTCCCGGTGCGCACGAAGGACAGCGCGATGTAGTCCGCGTCGTTCTCCAGCGCAACCGACAGATCCCGGAGGTCCTTCCTGGTGAGTGTGTCCGTGGAGACCCTCGAGCCCGGGAGGTTGATGCCCTTGTGCTGTTTCAGCAGGCCGCCATGAACCACCTTGGTGTGGATCTCCGTGCCGACGACCTTCTCCACCTTCAGCTCGAAGTAGCCATCGTCCAGGAGCAAGCGCTCCCGTGGCCGAACGTCCTTGGCGAGATTCCGATAGCTGGTCCCAATCCGGGCAACGTCACCACCTGTCGCCGCGCGGCCAATGACGCCGCTCTCGGTGGAGATGACAAGCGGCTGACCGGCCTGCAGCCAGATGGGCTGGGCGCCCGCGAGGGGACCCACCCGGATCTTCGGTCCCTGCAGATCCACGAGCACCCCGACGCCCTGCTTCAGCTTGCGGTCCACCCGACGGATCCGACGGATCAGCTGCGCGATCTTTGCGGGTGTGGCGTGGGCCGCATTGATGCGAAATACGTCCACACCCATCACCACCAAGTCCCGCAGCCCGCCCTCCGACGAACAGGCTGGCCCTACAGTCGCGACGATCTTGGTGCGGTTGGGCTGGCGCATCCACCAATCATCATGCCGCAAGATCCGGGCGGCACGCCAGGGACAACTTCCGGGCCTGGGACTAGAACGTCGCCCGGTTCTTCGACCACCAGTCCCGCCACTTGCGCTGGGCGCTGTTCCTGGCGCTCGCGGAGGCCTCCGGGTCGAAGGCGATGTTCTGTCCGGTCAGCTTCTTCAACGACGTGTAAGCAGTGTGTCGTACGATCCCCTCGGGGTCCGCCAGGGCCACGATCAGAGCGTCGACCGTGGTGACGTGCTTGAAACCGCTGAGCCCCTCAGCGGTAAGCCGCCTGACGAACAGGTCGGGGTCCTTCAGCATCGGCAGAAGGTGCTCGCGCACCCGCTCATCCTTGGACTGGATGAGTTGATCTACGGCCTCGAACCGGTTGCCAGGGTCGCTGTCCTTGAGCCTGGCCACCTGATGGGCCAGATTCGCGGGCAGACCATCCTTGCGGACCGCCTCCTTGGCGACCGGCGCGGGCTCCATCGGCTCGTCTCCGACCACCGGTTGCTTGACGGCGGCGCGGGGCATCGCGGCCAGCGCCGCCACTTCCCGAGACAACTGTTGAACCTCCGCGCCGATGGCCTTGAGGCTCGGGTTCGACTCTTCGCCCAGCTTCTTCACGGCCGAGAGCCCACTCTCCAGCCCCTCGAAACGGGTCTTGGCGTCCGCGTGGTCCTCGCCGACCCGATCCAGCTGCGTCTTGATCGACTCCAGGGCGCCTTGGAGCTCGGCAAGCCGCCTGTTGATGGAGGACTGGCCCGCCTTGTCCGCGAACTTCTCCAGCTGTCCCTCGAGACTCCCCCAGCGCTCGTTTTGACTGCCCACATTGGTGGTGATGGTATCCAGCCGGCCGTCCAGCTCTCCCGCGGTGCTCGTCACCCGATACTCGAGCCAGATCGTGGCTGCGGCCAGTCCCGCCAGGAACACCACCCCCAGCGCCGTGAGGCTTGCCGGAGAGGCCCCCGCCCGGTCCGCCTTCGGTGCCAGCTCCGCAAGGCAGCAGGCGCCGACCACCTTGCCCTTGACCTGGCGCGCCGTCCCGGTCTCCAGATCCTTGACCGGAATCGACTCGCTGCAGATCTCGCAGAAATAGACTTCGAGGTTGTCTTCCATGGCTCTTGGCTCACTCGCGGCAGCAGTCAGGGGGGAGCATCTGCCGCTGACAGGGTCCCACCTTGACAATAGTCGTGCCAAGCTCCCCGGGAACCTTGCAGAAGCGGCTTTTTTGGCCGACGACGCGCTACGCAGTCACCTTGGCGGCCGCCTTCAGCTGTTCGGCACGGTCTGTCGCTTCCCAACGGAAACCCTCCAGGTCCCGACCAAAATGACCATATGCCGCGGTCCTGCGGAAGATCGGGCGCTTCAGCTGAAGTTCCTCGACGATCCGCGCGGGCCGTAGGTCGAAGACCTCGCGCACCAGACTCACGAGCTGATCCTCGGCCAGCCGGCCCGTGCCGAACGTCTCACAACGGATGGACACCGGCTGAGCCACGCCGATCGCGTAGGCGACCTGCACCTCACAGCGATCCGCCAGGCCGGCGGCCACGATGTTCTTGGCCACCCAACGCGCCGCATAGGCCGCCGACCGGTCCACCTTGCTGGGGTCCTTGCCGGAGAACGCGCCGCCGCCGTGCCGCCCCATCCCGCCATAGGTGTCGACAATGATCTTGCGTCCGGTCAGACCTGCGTCCGCCTTCGGCCCACCGTTCACAAACCGTCCGGTGGGGTTCAAGAACCACCGTGTCTCTGCCGTCAGCATGCCTCCAGGCAGGACCTCAGCAGCGACTGTCTTCAACGCCGATTTCAGTTCGGCGTCGGACACCTCTGGATCGTGCTGGTGTGAGATCACCACGCTATCGACAACCAGCGGCTTGTTGGATTCGTCATAGCGAACGCTCAGCTGCGACTTGGAGTCCGGACGCAAGAACCCGAAGCGGCCCGACT
The DNA here is from genome assembly GCA_003235605.1 of Planctomycetota bacterium. The sequence goes on from QJVU01000071.1 coordinate 11,590, forward strand.
TTCGAGCCTCTGCGAGAGCCTCGAGGATGCGGTGCGAGTAGTGGATCGGGAATGGCATCAAGGCGTCGGTCTCCCGGCAAGCGAAGCCGAACATCATCCCCTGGTCCCCGGCGCCTTGCTCCCTGCTCTGCGAAGTGCCCGCGTCCACACCCAGAGCGATGTCCGGGGACTGCTGTCCTATTGCTGTCAGGATGCCGCAGGAATCCGCATCGAAGCCGAGTTCCGACCGGTCATAACCGATCTCCCGAATGACGCCGCGGGCAACCTCGGCGTAGTCCACACGGGCGGTTGTCGTGATCTCGCCCGTGATGATCACGAGCCCCCTGGAGGTCAGGGTCTCGCACGCCACCCGCCCTTCAGGGTCCTGCTCCAGGATGGCATCCAGAATGCCATCGGAGATCTGGTCACAGACCTTGTCGGGGTGCCCTTCGCTGACCGACTCGCTGGTGAATATGCGTGGCTCATGGGACATGAAA
>QJVU01000235.1 GCA_003235605.1 Planctomycetota bacterium
GAGCGTTGGCTCGCCCAGTCTCTTCACGTTTGCCGACCGCAGCTGTTGGTCCGTGGGAAGAGGTACGGCGTCACGATCTTCCTGTTGCCCCTCAAGCACCGCGGCACCCGGCTCACCTGAGAGCGCCCAGACTCTTTGATGGGTTCTCCCAGGATCCTGACCACATTGCGTGATGGGCAGGGAAAGACCCCCTCAGACAACTTGAAAATTATCCGAGGGGGCTGTCTCCTGTTTTCGACCAAGAAAACCAGGGAGACAACCCCAGTGTGTCACGCCTTTCTGAGCGATTCCAGGTTTTATCAGTTCCTGTTCCGGATCGATCAGGACATCGCCGCCGAGGTTCAAGCAGGCGGTTGTTCCTGTGGCGGTGTGCTGCACAGTGCCCGTTATCCCCGAAAGCCACGTGGGTTCAGGGCGGCGCTGGATGAATCCTATGAGACCCGTCTGAGTTTCTGCTGCTCGGTAGAGGGTTGTCGGCGCCGCAGCACACCGCCTTCCGTGCGCTTTCTCGGCCGCAAGGTCTATCTGGGAGTGATCGTGGTCCTGGTCACCGCCCTGGAACACGGGCTCTCCCCCAAGCGCAGGCGATGGCTGATGGAAACCCTGGAGCTGTGGCCACAGCGCTTTTTCCGTTGGCAGACGTGGTGGCGGGAGAGGTTCCCCGCCAGTGGCTACTGGCGAGCGCAGGCGGGCAACTGCATGCCGCCGCTTACCTCCTCCCGCTTACCCGGCGCCTTGCTGGAGCGATTATCCGGGAATGATCTGCGCCAGCGTTTATGCCAGCTGCTGTTGCTGATAGCGCCGGCAACCACCACCTCCTGGTCGGGTTATTTGAGGGTGAGCCTCGACCCGCAGAGGATGTGAGCGCAATCACCCAAGGCTTTTGCCTAGACTCCGTGCCTTGTTCAAAGCAGGAGATAAGGCATGGGTATCGACGCCGATCCGGATCGCTGGGCACGGCTGCGCTTTGCGATCATCGGCCCCCTGTTGGCCGCACCACCGGAGCCCGGCGCCTTGCGCCAGGCCTTGGAAGCACTGGCGGCCAAGAGCTGGACGCACCCGGTCAACGGTACGGCGCTCCGGTTCAGTTACGCCACCTTGGAGCGTTGGTTCTACGCGGCCCGCAAGGCCAACGATCCGGTGGCGGCACTGCGCCGCCGTCGGCGCAATGATGCCGGCCGGACACGCCGGCTTCCTCCAGCGCTCATCCAGGCGCTCACCACCCAGTACCGTGACCATCCGGGCTGGACGGTCCAACTGCACTACGACAACTTGCGGGCTCTGGCCGCCGAGCAGGAGGCACTGCGACCCGTGCCGTCCTATGGCACCGTCCGGCGTTACCTCAAGGCCCACGGTTATCACCGCAAACGGCGCCCGAAGCGGGACACCCCCGGCGCCCGTCAGGCCCAAGAGCATCTGGAGCGCCTCGAGGTGCGCAGCTTCGAGGCCGAGTATGTCCACGGGTTGTGGCATCTGGACTTCCATCATGGCTCACGCAAGGTCCTGATCCCCTCGGGTCGCTGGGTCACCCCGCTGCTGCTGGGGATCCTCGACGACCATTCCCGCCTGGTCTGTCATCTTCAATGGTACCTGGCCGAGACCGCCGAGGTCCTGGTGCACGGCCTGTCCCAGGCCCTGCAGAAGCGGACACTGCCCAGGGCGCTGATGACCGACAACGGCAGCGCCATGCAGGCCGAGGAGCTCCGTTCGGGTCTGCACACCTTGGGGATCCTGCATGAGACCACCCTGCCGTATAGCCCGTACCAGAATGCCAAGCAGGAGACCTTCTGGGCCACCCTGGAAGGGCGCCTGATGGCGATGCTCGAAGGGGTAACCGAGCTGACCCTGGAGCGGCTCAACATCCTCACCCAGGCCTGGGTAGAGCAGGAATACCACCGCACTGTCCATACCGAGCTCGGCATGGCCCCGCTGACCCGCTACCTTAACGCCCCCCAGGTCGGGCGAGACTGTCCCGACAGCGATACCCTCCGGCGCGCCTTCCGTTGCACCGTCACCCGCCGCCAGCGCCGCAGTGACGGGACCCTCGCCCTGGCCGGCAAGCGCTTCGAGATCCCCAGCCGCTACCGCCACCTGGAGCGGCCCGTGGTGCGCTATGCCCGCTGGGACCTCTGCGCGGTCGAACTGGTCGACCCCCATACCCTGGCCCTGCTGTGCCCCCTGTATCCCCTGGACAAGGCCGCCAATGCCGACGGCCGGCGCCGGACCCTGACACCCGGGCCAAGCCAACTCGATCGCGCACCAGGGCCAGCTTCCACCGAACTGCCACCCCTGTTACGCAAACTCCTGGCCGAGTACGCCGCCACCGGCCTGCCTCCGGCCTATCTTCCCCTGCCATCGCCCGATTCGGAGACCACCCACCCATGAACAAGAAACTGCTCGCCCTGTATGGCCTCAAATGGAATCCCTTCTGCCCGGACCTGCCCACCGAAGCCCTCTATGTCACCGCCCGGGTCGAGAGCTTCTGCTGGCGCATCGAACAGAGCCTGGTCCGCGAGGGGGGATTCGCTCTGATCAGCGGTGATCCGGGCACCGGCAAGAGTGTGGTGCTGCGCCTGCTCGCCCAACGCCTGCGCCAGCTGCGCGACATCACCGCCGCCGCCATCACCCATCCGAGCAGCAACCTGGCCGACTTCTATCGGGAAATGGGCGATCTCTTCGGCGTGGAACTGAAAGTCCACAACCGCTGGGGCGGCTTCAAGGCCCTGCGCGAACGCTGGCTGGCCCATCTGGAGGGCACCTTGCTGCGCCCCGTGGTGCTCATCGACGAGGCCCAGGAAATGCACCCGGCCGTCTTGAGTGAACTGCGCCTGCTCGCCAGCGAACAGTTCGATTCGCGCACCTTGCTTTCCGTCGTGCTCGCCGGCGATGCCCGCCTGTCCACCAAGCTGCGCCGTGATGAGCTCCTGCCCCTGGGCAGTCGCATCCGGACCCGCCTGACCATGGAGTACGCCGAGCGCGATGAATTGATGGCCGCCCTGAAACACCTCCTGGCCAGCGCCGGCAACGCCAGCCTGATGTCCCCCCAACTGATGCAGACCCTCTGCGACCACGCCCTGGGCAACTACCGCGTCCTCACCACCCTGGCCGCCGAACTGCTGGCCTCAGCCGCACAGCGCGAAATCACCCAATTGGACGAAAAACTCTACTTCGAGGTATTCGCCACCCCCGAAATCAAGACCCGTCAACGGGCTTGATCAACAACCCAAATGGAGACACTCATGAACCATCCCTCACCTTTGGTCATCGACCCACCGGAGCTCTCCGACGAGGCCGCCAGCCAAATCCTCGACCTCATCTACCAGCTGGCTAACGCCTTCGAAAACCACTACGCTTTTCAGCTGCGCCGCTACTACGAACCCACGCCACCGCCTCAGTACGACCTGTTCGACTACCTGGCCGACGGCCCACTCGATTTCTGATCGGTCCACTTTCCCACGCCCCATCGCCGGCATGGATGCCGGCTTCAACACCTGCCAGCCTCCAACACCGTGCCACCCTCAAACAGCGTGAAAATGACCACATCGATTATCGTGGTCACGCTCATTGTTCGAGCTGTTGGCGCGCTTGATCAGGTGATGGTCGAGCTTGATCGTCGATCACGGCACTTTCCCCAGCATGTCGATACTGGAGAAACCGGTTCCGAAGTCGTCCATGGCGAGCGACACTTGAAGGTCGCGCAGCCTGTTCAGGTTGATCTGGAT
>QJVU01000523.1 GCA_003235605.1 Planctomycetota bacterium
GTTGTGCAGAACGACCGTGTCACCGGGATGGGGGGCAAAGGTGATCCTGCGGCCAGGCGTCCCGGACACCCGAATGTTCAGACCTTCGGTGTAGGTCCCGCTGCGCACCCAGACGGTCTCCCCGGCAACGGCGGCGATGGCCGCCTTGGCCAGGGTACGCCACGGCTCAACCGCGGTACCGGGGTTGCTGTCCGATGCGTTGGGATGGCCGGGGTCGACGAACCGCGCCGGACTGGCGCCCCCGACGGCGGAGTGGCTTCCGTGACTGCATCCCAGGACAGCGAGAGCCCCGGTGAGAGCAACGGTGAGGTAGCAAGGCGTGGACTTCAGGAACGGCATGACCGGATTCTCCCGCCGCGCCGGCCGGTCTCCATGCTTTTCAGCATGGACGGAGCCAGTTTGCTGAGCACCGCATCAGGGAGTCCGACGGAAACGCCCGGTCGAACGCCTAGTCGTCCGTCGCGATCAGGCTGTGCTCCCGCACGATCTCGAGCACCCGTTCGCCAATAAGGCGCTGGGAGTCCACGGTGCCCGCACCCATGTGCGGCGTCAGCAACACGTTGTCGAACCGGGCCAACGGCGAAATCGCCCCTTCCCCTTCGCGTTCATGCACGTCCACTCCGGCGCCGGCGACATGGCCTGCTTCGAGGGCCCGCACGAGAGCCTCCTCCACGACGACGCCGCCCCGCGACATGTTGATGAGGAACACGCCGGGCTTCATCCGCGCGATGGTGCCCGCGTCGATCAGGCCGCGGGTCGATTCCTTCAGGGGCACATGGACGCCCACGAAGTCGGACTCTGCAAGGACCTGCTCGACCGGCACCAAACGGACTCCCTTCGCGGCCAGTGACGCGGCCCGCTCCTGGCTCGGGTGCTCTACGCAACCAATGACGTTCATGCCCCACGCGGCGCCCATCTGCCCGACCAATGTGCCGATGTTGCCGGCGCCGTAGATGCCGAGGGTCTTGTTGTGCAGCAGGTGGCCCTTGATCTGGTGCTTGGCCCAGTGCCCTCGCCGCAGAAGCTGGTCGGCGCGCTGTACCTGGCGGGCGAGCCCCAGCATGAACGAGAACGCCAGTTCAGCGACAGCCCGTGCCCCGGGGCCGGGGACGCGTTCGAGCCTCAACCCGTGCGCGTGCACGTAGTCCAGGTCGAGGTTGTCCAGTCCCGAGCCAGCCCGGATCAGGAGTTCCAGGTCGGGTGCGCAGCGCATGACATCCGCCGTGATGTCGACTCCGCTACGGAACACGAGAGCCTGCCGGTCCGCGATCAGTCTGCGCAGGTCGCCTGGGGCAGCGTCAACGGCTACCACGACATCGTGCGACTTGCGGAGCTCTTCGATCGCCCCAGGAAAGACGGAGCTGGCGATCAGGATCTTCACGATTCGTTGCTCCGCGTCTGGCTGCGCTCGAGGGTCTCGACCCCCAGAGTCTGGTTGGCAATGTGGGAACGCAGGCGGCCGGCCACTGCGACCGGCGTGATGCTCGGCCGCGGCAGGCCCTCTGGCACCCCGCGGTTCATCCGAACGTGCACGAAGGAGAGCCCGCTGGGCAGGGTCCGCATGAGGTCAGTGAGCGTCTCCGGCTCTGCCACCCGTTCCACGCGCGGGTAGCCACAGGCGGACGCCACAGCCGCGAGATCGGTCGTGCTCGTCGCTGTGCTCTGTCCACCAGTCGACTCGTGGGCAGCGTTGTCCAGCAGGATCTGGACGAGGTTGGCCGGACGATAGCAACCAAGGGTGGCCAGGGCACCGAGGCGCATGAGGGCGGCCCCATCTCCGTCGATCACGATCACCCTGCGGGTGGGTTGTGCCAGCGCGAGGCCTAGGCCGAAGCTCGAGGCGCAGCCCATCGAGCCGACCATGTAGAGCTGGTTCGGCACGTCACCGAGCGCATAGAGCTCGCGCCCGGTGTATCCGGTCGTCGCGACCACCAGGTCATCGGGCCTGACCCCGGCCTGGATCGCCCGCAGCAGTTCGGTGCGGCGGGCCACTGGGGCCACGTCGGGCGGCACCGCTGCCGGAACTGTCGGCTGGCTGGCCGCGGCGCCGCTGGCATGCCAAGGCTCGACCGAGCCCTTGGACATGATCAGGGCGTACGGTTCGGATCGAGCGCGCATCGACTGCTCTGCCCGGTCCAGGACTGCTGGTACATCCGCAGCCTCGACGGGAAACGGCTCGGAGGGAATGCCCAGGAGCTCGAGCATCTGGACCGTGATCCGGCCCATGAGCTTGTGCTGTGGCTCGTCCGGTGGGGCGCCGGGTTGACCGCGATGCGTCACGATCAGCAGCACGGGGATCTTGAACACGCTGGTCAGCGACGACAGCGGGCTGACAGCGTTGCCCAGGCCCGAGTTCTGGAACATGCAGATAGATCGCTTGCCACCCAGCTCGCTCCCTGCGGCAATCGCGACGGCGTCGCCCTCGTTGGCCGCGCCCACGTAGTGCAGCTCCCCGGAGTCGATCACGTAGTTGATGAACGGCTTCAGGAACGAGCACGGCACCCCGGTGTACAGCTCGAAGCCGCGGCTACGCGCCGGGGTGATAAAATCGTCGGCCCTGATCACTCCTTGCCTTGCTGCTGGAATCTACTGGCCCGGACGAAGTCGGCGAGGCTGTCGACGTCGACCCAGTGACCGGTCGTGTAGGTCACCTCGATCTCGTGGCCGTCAGCGATCAGGCGGTTCATCAGATCGGAAAGCTGCGCCTTGCGACCATCCTCGGTCTGCAGCAGGTCGTCGACTGCCCTGCGCAGCGCGGGCTGTGCCTTTGGAGTCACCTTCAGGAACCCCATCCACTCACCGTGCACGTCTTGGCCCGGGGGGCGGAGCTCGATCCTGCGCAGGTAGATGGTCTCGTGGAACGCAAAGCGGGAGTGGGGTTTCGAGCAAACCACATAGTCGGTCATCCGGTCCTTCCTGGCGTTTGCTCGCCAAGCGGTGTCGACGACGATGGCGAGGTCGCCAGTCGCCTCACAGAGCACCTGCGGCACGAACTTGCTGAACAGCATGTCGCCGTAGGAGATCACCAGCGTTGCGTCCTGGGCAGAGGCCAACGCGTCGAGAGCGACCTTCAGCGACGCCAGCTCTCCGGTCGTCGCGTAGGCATCATTGTCCACGTACTGCACGTTGGGCAGATCGAACGCGTCCTTGCCGTAGCCGCGGACCACGGTGATGTCCTTCACACCGATCGCGTTCAGCGTATCGATCCCGTGCTGGATCAGCGGGCGACCGTTCACCTCCACCAGGGCCTTGGGACGGTCCTCGGTCAACTCACCCAGCTCACTGCCCCGTGAGGCCGCAAGCATGACAGCGTGAACGTCGGCGTTCTTCGTCGGCAGATACTGCCGCTCCGCCTGCTCCAGTTCCGCGGCACCCTGCAACCGGAAGATCTCCGCCACCGGAACCACTGCGTCTTCCACTGACAGCAGATTCTCTTCGTCGATGAGCTTCTTGGCTGTGCGCTGCATGGCGCCGACAGCGGAGCGCAGCATGTGATTGGCCCAGATCACGATCGAGAAGCCCGCATTCCGGAACACGTCGGTCGGCGTCGAGTAGTAGCGCGTGGGAACGATGACCACCGGGATGTCGCGGTCCCAGGCCTTTTTGAAAGCGAGGATCTCGTCCGGAACGGACCTGGCGCTGTGGATCAGGATCCCGTCGGCACCGGCGTCGGCGTAGGCGTTGGCTCGGCGCAGGGCCTC
>QJVU01000248.1 GCA_003235605.1 Planctomycetota bacterium
CCCATGACACATCCCCTGGCCGGCAAGCCTGCTCCGAGGAAGCTGCTCGTCGATCTCGACAAGTTGCAGAGTGAGTACTACGCCCGGGAGCCCGATGTCGAGAATCCGGCAGAGCGGGTGTCTTTCGGCACCAGCGGGCACCGGGGTTCCTCGCTGCGAGGCTCCTTCAACGAGTCCCACGTCTTGGCGATCACCCAGGCGATCTGTGACTACCGCAACGCCCGGGGAATCACAGGCCCCTTGTACATCGGCAGGGACACGCACGCGCTATCGCAGCCGGCCTTCGCCACCGCCATGGAGGTGCTCGCTGCGAACGGCGTCGTGGCGATGATCGATCACGATGACGGCTTCACGCCAACCCCCGCAATCTCCCACGCGATCCTCTCCCACAACCATGGCAAGGAGTCAGATTTGGCGGACGGCATCGTGATCACGCCGTCGCACAATCCTCCGGAAGACGGAGGCTTCAAGTACAACCCGCCGCACGGTGGACCTGCGGACAAGGATGTCACTGGCCAGATCGAAGCTCGGTCCAATGAATTGCTTTCCCTCGGGCTCACGACGGTGCCGAGAGTCCCCTTTGAACGTGCCCGCACGGCCACAACGACTCATGCCTTCGATTATGTCGGTTCCTATGTGGGCGACCTCGCAGCCGTGGTGGACATGGATGCAATCCGGAGCTCCGGTGTCCGGATCGGCGTTGATCCTCTCGGCGGGGCGGGCGTTGCGTACTGGCGCCCGATTGCCGACCGCTACGGCATCGACCTGGACGTTGTGAACAGCGCGGTGGATCCGACGTTCGCCTTCATGCCGCTGGACTGGGACGGCAAGATCCGCATGGACTGCTCCTCGCCCCATGCCATGGCGAAGCTGATTGCGCTCAAGGACCGCTTCGACGTGGCTTTCGGCAACGACACCGACCATGACCGGCACGGCATCGTCACGCCGAGCGCAGGGTTGATGAACCCGAACCACTATCTGGCCGCCGCGATCCTCTACCTCTCCAGCCACCGGCCGGACTGGCGCCCCGACGCGCGGATCGGCAAGACCATCGTGAGCAGCAGCCTCATCGACCGCGTGGCAGACAAGGTCGGCCGCACCCTGGTCGAGGTGCCGGTCGGTTTCAAGTGGTTCGTGCCCGGGCTACTCGACGGCTCGCTGGCGTTTGGTGGCGAGGAGAGCGCAGGAGCTTCGTTCCTGCGTCGCGACGGAACCGCGTGGTCGACGGACAAGGACGGCATCATCATGGACCTTCTCGCTGTCGAGATGCTCGCCCGCACCGGCAAGGATCCGTCCGAGCTGTACGACGACATCACGCGCGAGCTCGGCGCCCCCGTGTACGCGCGGATCGACGCACACGCCACAGCTGAGCAAAAGGCGATCCTCCTCGGGCTCTCGCCCCAGGATGTGGACGCATCCGAGCTCGCCGGTGACGCGATCCAGTCAATGCTCACCAACGCACCGGGCAATGGCGCCGCCATCGGCGGCCTGAAAGTCATCACCGCGCACGGCTGGTTCGCCGCGCGACCCTCAGGTACGGAAGAGGTCTACAAGCTGTACGCCGAGAGCTTTCGTGGCGGAGAGCATCTGCAGCGTATCCAAGAGGAAGCGCAAGCGCTCATAGCCCGTGCGTTCACGCGAACCAGACGATGAAAACCCATCAGGTATATCTCGTCCGGCATGGTGCAGCGCCCGCCCAATAGTCAACAACAGTCAACAACCGGAGGAGAACATGCAGAATCCCTTGGACGACAAAGAGCTCGCGCTGATGAACGCCTATTGGCGAGCCTGCAACTACTTGTCTGTCGGGATGATCTATCTTGCCGACAACCCCCTGCTCAAAGAGCCCCTGAAGACCGAAGATATCAAGCGCCGGCTCCTCGGCCACTGGGGCGCAAGCCCGGCACTGTCCTTCGTCTGGGTCCACCTGAACCGGATGATCGTCAAGCACGACCTCAACGTGATCTTCGTGGCCGGGCCGGGCCACGGCGCTCCGGGGGTGCTCGGGCCCGCTTATCTGGAGGGCACGTACTCCGAGGTCTACCCGGACAAGAGCGAGGATGCGGAAGGCATGCGGAGGTTCTTCAAGCAGTTCTCCTTCCCCGGCCACATCGGCTCGCATGTGACCCCGGAGACCCCCGGTTCCATCCACGAGGGCGGCGAGCTTGGCTACAGCCTCTCCCACGCGTACGGCATGGTGCTCGACAACCCTGACCTGATCGTCGCCTGCGTCGTCGGCGACGGCGAAGCGGAAACCGGGCCCCTCGCCACCGCATGGCATTCCAACAAGTTCATCAACCCCGTGCGGGACGGCGCGGTGCTGCCGATCCTGAACCTGAACGGCTACAAGATTGCCAACCCGACGGTGCTTGCCCGGGTCAGCCACGAGGAGCTGGAGGCGCTGTTCGTCGGCTACGGCTACAAGCCCTACTTCGTGGAGGGAGACGAGCCGACCGTGATCCATCGGGAGATGGCCGCCGTGCTGGAGGAGTCCATCGGCGAGATCCGTGCGCACCAGAAGAAGGCGCGGCAGTCAAACACGCCCTTCCGCCCACGCTGGCCAATGATCGTGCTGCGCACTCCCAAGGGGTGGACCGGGCCCAAGGAGATCAGAGGACACAAGGTCGAGGGCTTCTGGCGCTCCCACCAGGTGCCGTTCTCCGACGTGCGCGACAACCCGGAGAACCTCGAGGTCCTCGAACACTGGATGCGCAGCTACGGACCCGACGAACTGTTCGACGCGAACGGCACGCTCCAGCGCGAACTGAAGGCGCTGGCGCCCAAGGGACCCAGGCGCATGAGCGCCAACCCCCACGCCAATGGTGGCCTGCTGCGCAAGGATCTCAAGCTCCCGAACTACCGGGAATATGCGGTGAAGGTGCCGCATGCGGGGAAGATCCTCCATGAGAACACCAAGCCCCTGGGTGAGTTCCTGCGCGACGTGATGAAGAGCAACATGACGACGTTCCGTGTCTTCGGGCCCGATGAGACTGCATCCAACCGCCTGCAGTCCATCTACGAAGTGAGCAAGAAGACCTGGATGGCCGACATGCTGCCCGAGGATGCAGACGGCGGCGAGCTGTCCCCCGACGGACGGGTGATGGAGATGCTCTCCGAGCACACGTTGATTGGCTGGCTGGAGGGCTATCTGCTCACCGGCCGTCACGGGTTCTTCCACACCTACGAGGCCTTCGCCCATGTGATCGACTCGATGTTCAACCAGCACGCCAAGTGGTTGGACATCTGCAAGAACCATGTCCCGTGGCGAGCCTCGGTGGCGTCGCAGAACATCCTGCTTTCGTCCACGGTGTGGCGCCAGGACCACAACGGCTTCTCCCACCAGGACCCCGGCTTCATTGATCTCGTCACCAACAAGAGCCCGAGCGTCACCCGTGTCTATCTGCCTCCCGACGCCAACACTCTGCTTTCGGTAGTCGATCACTGCCTGCGCTCCACCGACTACATCAACGTCATCGTGGCCGACAAGCAGAGGCACCTGCAGTTCACCACGATCGACGAGGCCGCCGTGCACTGCGCCAAGGGCCTGGGAGTCTGGACCAAGGCAAGCACCGACGCAGGCAGGGAACCCGACGTGGTGCTGGCTTCCTGCGGCGATGTCGCCACGCAGGAGGCGCTGGCCGCCGCCGCAATCCTGCGCAAGGAGCTGCCGGACCTGAGCCTCCGCTTCGTGAACGTCG
>QJVU01000570.1 GCA_003235605.1 Planctomycetota bacterium
AGCTTCAAGCGGCTGGTGCCAGGCTATGAAGCTCCGACCCACATCGCCTGGAGCATGCGCAACCGTTCACCCATGATCCGAATCCCTGAGCGCCGTGGGGTCGGTACACGCATGGAGCTGCGCATGCCCGATCCAAGCTGCAACCCCTATCTGGCCTTCGCCGTCATCCTGGCAGCAGGTCTGGATGGCATCCGGAACGAACTGGTTCCGCCAGCGCCGGTCAACAAGAACATCTACACCATGAGCGCACGCGAGCGCGCGCGCAACAAGATCGGTACGCTGCCGGGCAACCTGTCCGAGGCGATCAATGCCCTGGAGAAAGACGAGGTGGTGCGTGCGGCTCTTGGCAGCCACGTCGCCAACCATTTCATCTCCGCCAAGCGCCAGGAGTGGCAGGAATACATCGCTCAGGTCCATGGTTGGGAGCTGAAGCGGTACCTCGGCACCTACTAGCCGCTAGGCCAGATCGAAGATCAGCACCTCGGCGTCGTGGTGACCCACGATGCGTACCGGCTCCCCCTCGATGGCAGCTCCATCTCCCTCTTGCAGGGGCTGACCGTTCACGCCAGCCTCTCCTCGGGCCACATGGACCCAGGCTCCGCGGCTGCTGTCGAGAGGGTGCTCCACGCTCTCTCCCTCGCCAAGCAGAGTGACGAGAACATCGACATCCTGGTGAATCGTCACCGAGCCATGGCGACCATCGCGAGAGGCCACGAGCCGCAGTCGCCCCGCCTTCTCCTCTGCAGGGAATGCCCGCTGTTCGTAGCTGGGAGTCAACTCGCGTTCCTCCGGAACGATCCAGATCTGCAGAAGGTGTAGTTCCGCGTCGTCAGAGGGGTTCATCTCGCTGTGCGTCACGCCGGTGCCTGCTGACATCCTCTGCACCTCGCCAGCGCGTACCACGGAGCCGTTGCCCATGCTGTCCTCGTGCTTCACAGCGCCTTCGAGAACGTAGGTAATGATCTCCATGTTGCGATGAGCATGTGGTTTGAACCCCCGTTTTGGCTCTACGTAGTCCTCGTTGATGACTCTCAGCGCACGAAACCCCATGTGCTCCGGGTCCTGATAGTCGCCGAACGAGAACGTGTGCCAGGTATCCAGCCAACCGAGGTTGGCATGGCCACGGTCAGCTGACTTGCGCAGGCGCATCATGGACGGAACACACCTTCGTAGGCCACCTCGCGAAGCGGCTTGCGGTTGCTTGGAGCTTCCCGCTCTTGCAGGCTTTCCGGCAGGTCGGCGGCGACCCCCTGGTAGCCGACCGCGAAGCCAGCCACCGCTTCGTAGTCCTCCTTGGAGACCCCAAGAGTTCCATAGCACCGGTCCTCATGGATCCCCCCCATGAAGTGGGTCACCAGCCCCATCTTGTTGGCCTGCAGCGTCATGCTCAACGAGGCAGCTCCGGTATCGAAAGCCGCCCAGCGGTTGGGCTTGTTGTTGCGAGCAAAGCGACGGCGGGCAAACACTATGCCCAGGACCGGGGCCTTCTCCGCCCAAGCCCGGTTGGCATCCACCAGCAGAGAGGCGATGCGCTCATGGTTGGACGGGTTGTCGCGGGTCGCATACACGAAGAGCCAAGGTTGCTCGTTGTAGCAGGAAGGCGCCCAGCGAGCGGCTTCGAACAAGGACGCCAGCTGATCTGCGGGCAGCCGATCGGTCTTGAAGGCCCGGGGCGACCACCGCGCAAGGAACTGTTCATCGATTGGTGCTTCGGGGCTTCTGGCCATGGTGGAGATCCCTGCAGGGAGGTGCTTCTTTAGCACCCGTGCCCGGGAAAGCGAGCCTCACCGCGACTTCTTGTAGCGAGAGACCTCGGGCAGGACTTCGGAGTCCCCGGACCCCATCTGGGCACGCGCCCTACTCGATCCGCACCGTGACCTGGTCGGTGTCGACCGGCAGCTCAACGCGAGCGCGGACGTACTGATTCTCGGATGCTGCCAGGACGATATCAAAGTGCTCGACTTTCTCGGCGCGCAGGGTCTCCAACGAAGCAGCATCGAAACCGAGCTGGCCATTCTGCACGGTCGTCGTAATGGGGACGCCGTTGAAAACGTAGCTGGCCACGACGGTGGAAGCCTCGGACGGCAGCTGCAGAACCACTCCGGCGGAACCAAGGGTCATGGTCGTGACGACGCGGCAGCCATTGGCGCCAAAGGCGCCAGTCTGGACCTGGTTCTCCTCGGGCATCGAGGGCACGTTGACAACTCCTTCGCCCTTGCCGGTGCTTGGCGACAGGCTCTTGGTTGCGTCCGAACCCGTTGGTTCCTCGGCCAAGAGGGGCGCAAGACCCATCGCCAGGACCACTGCGAAGACCATCGCAGTAGCCGAGTTGACACGCATCGTGGATTTCAGCAGGGAGCCCAACCTAGCGACCCTCACCTTCGTTGTGGAACCAGCAGGGGAAACGAGCCGCGAAGCACCGCAGGGTGTCGGCATTCTCCCGAATCACCCCTGCGAATCGGTCCCTGGTGCTGAGCTCTCGCGCAATCCAACGTCTCTTGTGCGGGAACTCATCGTGTAGCCGAGTCAGCCACTTCTCGCACTTGGCGAAGTCGGCAAGAAAAGCGTATGCCAACGCCAGGTTGAAGTACGTGGTGAAGAACCGGGGCTCTTGCCTGACAACACCCGATTCAACCAACTCGAGGAAGTAGGGCAGCGCCCGTTCCTGCTGATCGAGTTCGAGATATACGTTGCCCAGGTTCTCCAGGGCGAAGGCCCGCATCTTGAGGTCTCGGCTCTCCGCCAGGATCTGGGCATACTCCTTCTTGGCACGGCGGGTGTCGCCTTCCATCTGGTAGGCCTGCCCCATGTAGATCCGTGCCTCGTGGTAGTCCGAGCGCAAGGCCAGAGCTTCCCGCAGCAGCCGCTTGCCCTTTGCCAGGTTGTCCCTCATGTACTGCGGGTCCGCATCGAAAAGCACCTTGGCGCGCACCCATTCCTCGCCAACGCGCATCTTTCTCTCCTTGCTGAACCGCGCCACCTCGTCCAGCAGGTTTCGTCCACGCAACGCCATGTCGGGAACCGGCACAGGCTCCCGAGCCACGACCCGGGAGTAGTTCGGCGAAGCCGTCATGAGCACGAAGCCACGACCCAATTCATACAGGATGCGTGCCAACTGCCGTTGGTTCTCGAGCAGCCTTCGGCGCAGTGCCGCAGCCTGCTCGGACACCGGAGCGGTGGGCACCGCATCCATCAAGCCGGTGCGCGCCAGCTCCTGGTGCGCCTTGACCTGGTTGCGAACGCTACCGAGGAATGCCTGACACGAAGCGCAGACGTCCGAATGCACCAGCACCCGACGCACGGAGGCAGCATCCAGCTCACCGTCCAGCATTGCTGACAGATCCGCCTGAATGGGCAGGCACGGATCCTTGCTGGCGGTGCGCGTGGTCTTCATGGGAGCGAAGGCGAGTTCAGTTCTAGATGTTACGTTGTTCAGTTTTGCAGGGCAGCGTCGTGGGCGAGCGGAGCAGCAAAGACGGACAGCGACTTCTGCAGGCCTCTCAAGATCTTGCGACGCCCCCTGAAGATGACCATCTTCAGGTTTTCGAGGCGGATTCCGAGGCTCGCCGCGGTCTCTTTGTAGGAGGCACCATCTACCTCCACCATGCGCAGCGCGCGCTGCTCCTTCGCGGAGAGCCGCTTGAAGTGGACGAGGTAGAGGTTCAAGTAGACGAGGTACGCGAAATCGACGAGCTTGGCGCTCTCCGCGTCCAGTGCACACCGGTAGGGCGACCGATCATGCGGATCCGCGCGCTGCCCAACGTCTTCATCGAGAGGCGTGAAGCGCTGCTGACGCGTTTCAGCCTTGAAGAACTTGAGCATGGTGTTGCGGACAATGCGATGACCCCAGTTGCGGAACGAGTCGGCCCGCTCACAGAGGAAGCGCCGCGGATAGCGGTAGATGTTGAGGAACACCTCCTGCAGCACGTCCTGCGGATCGACCTGGCCGGCGCTGCGTCGGACCTTGGCCTGGATCGCCTGCAGGAAGGACGCCTGGTTGAGATCGAACAGCATCGCAAAAACCCGCGGCTCCCCGGTGTTCCGGTAGCAGTCCATCAGGCACGAACTGACCAGGTCATGACGCTCCTGGTCGGTCTGCGGTGGCCGATGGCCGTTGGGCGTGCGTCCCTCGGAAAGCCGATGGAGGTTCTCGTCAGCCGTCAGCTCCCACAGATCCGCCAGCCTCTCTCTCTCATCGAGATCAGGCACGGTCAGCGGCGTGGTGGTTGTCGGGATCGGGGATTCCATCGGGGAGTTCGCTGGCGACAGGCGGCAGCACCTGTGGCGGCACCATCGTGCCATAGCCTCAGGCCTCCCGCCAGTAACCCCCACCCTGGCGAATCACCGCTTGCCACCGGGCTTACGACGATTCGCAAGCACCGTCGGGGACCTTTCCCGGATCCTGGGCGCGCCGCCGCTCGGGGCGCCCGGGGTTGCGGGAGTTGCCAGGCGCAACCTGATCCCCCCAAAGCAGTTGGGCGTCCGAGAGCCCTACCGCGGGAGGCTCAGGCAGAGCCCCGTCCCAAACGGGCCCAGGGCGTCGGGTTGGATTCGGCCTCCGTGCCGCTCCACCACGATCTCGCGCAGGCGAGCGGTTGCCTCGGCGGCCTCCACGGGCACCGGGTCCCCCAGGCCCAAGATCCGGTAGGTGAGATGGCGTTCCTCAACGACCGGCTCAACCGCTATCGAACCCTCCCCGCCAATGCGATGAGCCGTAAGAACCAGGGCCAGGAAGAAGGCCTCGGCCAGGGCCGTGGCCCGCCCGCGACACGTCATCTCCTGTTCCGCAGCGGCCAGGGAGATCTGAATGCCGGGGAAGAAGGACTCCGCGTGGCCCTGGGCCTCCTGCATCAGCGCCTGCAGCTCGACGGTCACGACACCGGTCTCGGCAGCGAACAACCCGGCTTCCATGTCATCCACGACGCACTGGATCCACGACAGGATGTCTCGTGTGACCCGCACGCGGTTCTTCAGCCGCGCCCGGATACCCTCTTCTCCGGCCTCCTCGATCTCATCCAGAACCCAGCGGGTCTCCTCGAAGAACCGCTCCAGCGTCTGCAAGAGCGGCCGATGATCGCGGGCAAAGTCCCTGAGGGCCTGCTCCCCGCCGATGCGGGCCACCTGCAACACCGAGGTGGGCATGGCAGGAACCGGAAGCGGACCGCCTTGGGCATCCTTCTGGCCCGCGCCCGCATCATCGGGCCCGATGATCAGGATGCGGCTGCCCTGGGTCTCCCGGCTCGTCCGCACCCGTCGGATTGCGGTGGTGAGGTCCGTGTCCAGCTCAGCCTCCCGCAGGATCACCACGTTGCCATGGGGAATGACCCTCGTACCCGTTCCCGCTGCCGCCCCTGCCACCGCCTCGTTGTTGACAAACGTCTCCCGGGCCGGATCTGTGCTGGTCATCATCCACTCCTTCGCTGCACCTTCTTTCCTCGGTAGCCCACCGAGCGGGCTTTAGCACATGCGACCATGGGACGGGGTACCCTGACACCTGTCCAAGAACCCGACACCGCGACCCATGAAAGTCTCCATGCCCCGGCTGATCCGCGAGCTGGCCCTGGAATCAGGGTTTGATCTGGTGGCCTTCGGTCCCGCTGACCCGGGCGAGCACGGGGAGAAGTTCGCCTCCTGGCTGGATGCCGGCCGTGCTGGAGAGATGCAATACCTGCATCGCAACAGGGAGCGCATCCTGAACCCGAAGACGTGGCTTCCCGAAGTCCGAACCAGCATCAACCTGGCTTTCGACTACGGCAGCGCTGCCACCAGGCTTCCCGGCGGCGGTCGGATCGCTCGCTACGCGATCGGGCGGGACTACCACCGCTTCCTGGGCAAAGCGGCGGCACGGATCAGCTCTCGTCTGATCGCAGACGGAGTGGCGCGAGAACAGCTGCGCATCGGCACCGATGCGGTGCCGATCCTGGAGCGCGCGCTCTCGGTCCAGGCCGGCATCGGCTTCCTGGCCAAGTCTGCAGGGATCATCAGCCCGAGCCATGGGCCGTACCTTCTTCTTGCCGAGATCCTGACTCCGCTTGACCTGCCCCCTGACGGCCCATCCCCTGGCTCCTGCGGCAGCTGTACAGCCTGCCTGGAAGCTTGCCCAACCGGGGCCATCACGTCACCGCACCAGGTCGATGCCACCCGCTGTCTGAGCTACACCACCATCGAGCTACGCGGTTTCATTCCCGAGCCATTACGCGAACCACAGGGAGAATGGCTCTTCGGCTGCGATGTCTGCCTGGAGGTGTGTCCGTTCGCAAGCCGCGGCCGCGCTGCGCTCGCGAGCACGGCCGCACGGCCGGCAGACCTGGACCCGCACCCTGTGGTCCACACCTACGACCTCGTCGGGGTGCTGGACCTCTCCGAAGAGCGCTACCAATCCGAATGGGTAGGCACTGCCATGCGCCGCGCCACCCGGAGCGGCCTGCGCCGCAATGCCGCGGTGGTTCTGGGGAACCTGCGGGAACAGCGTGCCCTGCCATCTCTCGCCCGCGCCCTGAACGACTCCGATCCCATCGTTCGTGGTCACGCCGCCTGGGCATTGGGCCGCTTGGAAGGGACGCGGGAGACCCTTGCCAAGGCTCTCGGCCGCGAGACCGATCCCAGGGTCTCCAGGGAACTCCGCAGCGCGCTGGCTCGCGGATAGCCCGTCGGCACGCTCCGAGGCCAGAGTGGAGGCAGCGTCGGATCCTCGCAACGTGTTGCGCCCAAGCAACGACGTGCCCCTGACCGCGGTGATACCGGTGCTTCCCCAGGCAAGCTTGCAGCCAGTTCGCTTTGTGCAAGGGGGTGGCGTCCAACGAATTCGACACGACGACCAAGCATCCTCGAAGGATGGCTGGTGTCCCACCGCCGATGGCATGGACGGCAGACAATTTCGATCCTACTGGCGGTCCGGTTGGCAAGCCCGTTGCTTCCCAAGGGCGCGGGGGATCAGGGAGCAGGACAAAGCAGAACCGCCAACGACAACACAGAGCTGAGAGCAGATGAGATCCGACTTCGAACAGGAAAAGAAATGGTGCCCAAAGTGTGAGACCTATCGCCGCTACATGGTCAGCATCAATCATTCTTTCTGCATCGAATGTGGGACCAAGATGCGGCTGTTCAGCAAGCCGGACCAGGCTCGTTTCACAGAGGAAATTCAAAAGCGCCGCCTACGGACGACGGCGTCGTAGGACAACGGCTCTCGCATACCAGAAGGCAAGCAAGCCGTCTCCACGCATCGCCCCGCCGGGTCCTGACCGCCCGGCGGGGCGCTCTGCTGATGGTGGCTTCTGATCAGCCGGGCGCTAGACTCGACTGCCTTTCCAGGCACCCCACACCTGCACGAGAGGAGCCCCGTGTCCGCCGAATCCGCCAACCCAGCCTCCCCGTTTCACAACGAGCCGTTGACCGACTTCAGCGAACCCCAGAACCAGCGCGCGTTCCAGCAGGCGTTGGAGAAGGTCCGAGGCTCGTTTGGCAAGACCTGGCCGGCATGGATCGGAGGGGAACAGATCAGCGGCCGGCCGACTTTCGAGAGCCGCGACCCCGGTGACCTGGAAACGTTGATCGGCACCTTCCAGAAGTGCACTGAGAGCGACGCGGAACGGGCAGTGAACTCGGCACACGAGGCCTTCCAGACCTGGCGGTTTGCGCCGGTCGAGGAGCGTGCCGGGTACTTCTTCGAGGCTGCGCGGCGCTTGCGGCAGCGGAAGCACGAGTTCTCGGCAATGATGGTCTACGAAGCCGGCAAGAGCTGGGTCGAAGCGGACGCCGACACCGCCGAGGCCATCGATTTCATGGACTACTATGCGCGCCAAGCCCTCAGGCTTGCCAAGGGTCCGGAGCTGACTCGGATCGCCGGTGAGAACAACACCATGGTCTACATTCCCCTCGGAGTGGGGGCGATCATCCCGCCATGGAACTTCCCGCTGGCGATCATGTGCGGCATGTCCGCAGCGGCCCTGGTGACCGGCAACACCATATGCCTCAAGCCGGCTACCGCCACGCCCGGTATCGCTGCCATGTGGGTCGACCTGATGTTCGAGGTTGGGCTGCCACGGAACGTGCTGAACTTCGTCCCAGGCTCGGGCTCGGTGGTCGGCGAGAAGATGGTCAACCACCCCAGGACACGCTTCATTGCCTTCACAGGCAGCCGTGAAGTCGGCCTCGGCATCTTCCAGAAGTCGGCAGCGACCCATCCTGGACAGATCTGGATGAAGCGGTTGATCGCGGAGATGGGTGGCAAGGACGGCATCCTCGTGGACAAGGAATGCGACCTGGATGCAGCCGTGGACTCCGTGCTTGGATCGGCCTTCGGCTACCAGGGCCAGAAGTGCTCGGCTTGCTCGCGAGCCATGATCCACCAGGACGTCTATGACGAGTTCGTCACCAAGATACTTCCCAAGGTGGAGGCCATCTCCCAGGGCCACCCCAGCCACCAGGCGACCTACATGGGTCCGGTGATCGACAGGGGCGCCAAGGACAAGATCATGGAGTACATCCAGGTCGGCAAGCAGGAGGCCAAGCTCCTGGCCGGCGGCGCCGAGGCCGAGGGCAACGGCTTCTATGTCCAGCCCACGGTCTTCGGCGACGTTGCTCCGGACGCCCGCATCGCTCAGGAGGAGATCTTCGGCCCGGTCTTGGCGCTCATCAAGGTGAAGGACTTCGAGCATGGCCTCGAAGTCGCCAACAACACGGAGTACGGCCTTACCGGCTCGATCTACACCACCAACGAGGCCCACAAGGAGGAAGCCAAGAAGCGCTTCCACGTCGGCAACTTCTACATCAACCGCAAGTGCACCGGCGCCTTGGTGGGGGTGCATCCGTTCGGGGGCTTCAACATGTCGGGCACCGACAGCAAGGCCGGTGGCCCTGACTACCTGCTGCTGTTCACCCAGGCCAAGTCGATCAGCGAAAAGGTCTGACACCGGCACGACCGCCCGGCTTCCGGCTATGATCCTGACGGATCATGATCCGCCAGGACACCCGCCTGCTTGCTGTCCTTCTCGTGCTGCTCGCGTTCCTGGTCACCTGGCTGGTGTTGGCTGGGAGAGCGCACCCCAGGGAATACCCTCGGCGTACCGTTGTGGAGGAGGAGCCCCCACCCCTCCCTATCCCACCGAAGGAACCAGAGCCCGAACGCCGGTCGCTGCTGGTCAGCAGGTGGTTGCGGGACCTCCTCGCAGATGCCGGCATCCCGGTGGTGAGGGATACGGACGAGGAAGAAGGACCGGACCGGGGCTGCATCCTCCACGGCAAGCTGATCTGGGAAAACAAGCCCTGGCTGCCGCTCAGGGGTGTCGAGATCCGAGTCACCGATGCCTGGCTCGACACGATCACGACCACAGAGAAGCGCGCATCCAGCGACCCCGTGCTGCTGCCGCCACGAGCCACGACCGACGAGTGGGGGAAGTTCGTCCTGCGCAACGTCCCCACCCGCAAGACGCTGTTTCTCCTGGCGCGGGACGACAACCGCACGCTGATGGTAAAGAAGCTGCGCCAGCTGCCTCTGCCCGGGCAGATGCTCAACCTGTACGAAGTGAAGATCCCGGAGCAGGGCACCCTCAAGGGCCGTGTCGTGGACAGCGCCGGCAAGGCCCAGCAGGCACTCAAGGTCCGAGCTGTGTCAGACCCGCTGAACCGGGGGCCATTGCACGACGAGCGGATCGAGGCCAGACGTATCGAGCGGGCCCGCTTCTTTCGCGCCAGTGGTCGCAGTGGCCCGAGCACCGTACCCCGCTGGGTGACAAGGCGTGACCAGCTGCTGCCGTTTCCCTCGACCATGACGATGCCCGACGGCAGCTTCGTTCTGCGTGGCGCACGGGCGGGTAGGACCGTCCTGGTCGTCCACGGAAGACATGGGGCAGCACTCCGAAGGGTGGAGGTCACGGCGAACAAGACAACGGACATCGGCACCGTGGTCGCCGTAGAGGGCAAGGCGTTGCGTGGCTACGTGGCAGATGAAGAGGGCCGCCCTCTCTGGTCGGGCCAGGTCTCGGTCCAGCCGGACGACTGGCCATTCACGATGGAGCCGGTAACCACGGACAGTCATGGCTACTTCGACTGCGGCTACATTCCCGGTAACAAGCACTCGCTGTTCGTCAAGACCAGGGACAACCAGCTTTGGCGAGCGGCGTGGCCAACGCAACAGCCCGACTTGTA
The DNA here is from genome assembly GCA_003235605.1 of Planctomycetota bacterium. The sequence goes on from QJVU01000570.1 coordinate 10,147, forward strand.
CCCGTGGGCGCGAGAGGGGACCGTCTACGAGTTCGCCGCGGGGCATTCCGGTCTGGTCGTCGTCGTGGATCCCGCTGGCCGGCCCGTCGCAGAGGCCGAGGCCTCGCTCTCGCACCTGGACTCGGGCTTCACCGAAACCTGGTTGTCGCTCCCGAGACATGTCGCCGCCACGGAGTCACCAGGCAGGTTCGTCATCCATGGCCTGCCGGAGGGCCAGACCCTGCGTCTCGTCATTGCGGCTCCCGCCCATGCTCCCGGTGTGCTCGGGTTCACGGTACGCAGAGGCAAGGGCCCATTTCAGGCAGGTGGCCTGCGGATCCAACTGCGCCCGATCTTTCCCGTCCGGTTCCAGGTTCGCGGCCCCGACAACCAACCGGTTGCGCGGGCATCCGTGTCGGTGAGGTTCCAGGCACCCCCGCCGGATGCGCCGCCGGGAATCCACGACCATCTCCTCAGCCGGGGCGGAGCTGTGCTCGGGCATACCGACGAAAACGGAGTGCTCGAGACCCCCGCCCTGTGGCGGAGCGCGGCGTGGTTTGCCGCTTGGCATCCGGACTTCGGGCTTACGCCGACCCAGCTCACCTACCCCCTTCCGGGCAAGGTGGTTCCCATCCGACTGCGACCGATCGGGCGAATCGCCGGCGAGCTGACCTTCGAGCACGAGCGCCCCGGTGCTCGCTGGATCATCCGGGCGCAACCCGCCGAGTACTTCAGCTCGACCTACGAGCAGAACCCGTTCTTTTCCACCCACCGCACCGTCACGGCACCGGACGGGTCCTTCTATTTCAATGACCTGTTCGCGGGCAGGTGGGTCCTCAGCTTGCACCGGCTGGCACAGGATCCTGGTCGCACCTGGGCCTTCGCCTGGCCCGAGGATCAGCACGACGAGGTGGATGTCCTGGCCGGCATGACTGTGCTCCACCAGTGGGACATACCGCGGGATCGGGCCGCTTGGTTCCACATCACGGGCACCGCCCAGATGGATGGCCAGCCCCTGGCGCACGCCGTGGTCCGCCTGCATGAGGCTCTCGACACATCCAGCGTCCAATCGGTGCTCGAGGCAACAGCGAAGGCAATCGATCGGGCCAAGGCAACGGGCGACAAGCGTCTGCAGCGCGAACGTCTTCGACAGCTCCGGCTCTTGCACCGGGAGATGCGCAGCACCTGGAGGATGCCGCCCCTGGAGCGCTTCCCGGAAGACGTGTTCATGGTGTCCAGCCATCCGGCCACAGCAGTCAGAGCGGATGCCGAAGGCAGGTTCGACTTCGCAGTCCGAAGAGCAGGCCTCTTCGAGGTCCGCCTGGCCAACCCGCAAGGCAAACACGAGCTGGCCCGCGCCACGGCAACCCTGGATTGGGGCAGGGACAAGCGCCGGGCGGAGGTGCACTTCAAGGTGAGAACCGGGTCCCTGCGCCTCACCCTTACCACCCATGAGACCTTGCGCATCCGCCAACGCACGGTGCGCCTGTCCCAGGAGCCCGCCGGGACGGTGCTGAGCCTGCGGACCGACGAGCAGGGTGACCTGTTCGCGCCCCGGGTGCCCGCGGGTCGCTATCGGCTCACCGTGGAAGGCCGCGGTGTGGACGAGGCTCCGGTCAGGAACCCGATCGTGGAAATCACGGCGGGCACCCTCAACGTCCACCACGCCTACACGGACCCCTACGTTCGGGAGCCGGAGGCGGTCAGGTAGCGGTCTTGTCCCGGTGCCGGTTCCGGTGTCGATCCCGGTGCCGTACGCTGAACCGCTCCAGTTCCTCGCTGAACACACCCCCGTACTCGTGGCTCAGGTCCAGCGAACGGGCACATCGGAAGTGGTGGCGAGCTT